>CALWDJ010000016.1 GCA_944376655.1 uncultured Clostridia bacterium | reverse complement strand
TGATAATATCCCGGAACAAGACGGAAGAAGATACCGATGACAATGACGGCAATAATGGGCAACAGCGGAACTATGATCGTCGATGCGACCTGTGCGCCGTCTCAAATCAAATATCCGCAGGACGCAAACCTTTTGAATCAGGCGCGGAAAAGTACCGAGCAGTTGATTGACCGGCTTCATACTCCCGGAGAAAACAAACCGCGCACCTACCGAAAAAGAGCATATAAAGATTATTTGGCGCTTGTACGTTGCCGCAAACCGGCCGCAAAGAAAATCCGGAAGGCAATAGGAAAACAACTGTCTTATCTTCGCAGAAATCTTGAATCGATTGAAAAGCAGTTACAGCAGGGTAAATCCTTGACTTCCGCCGAACAAAACCGTCTTACAGTGATACAAAAGGTTTATGAGCAACAAAAATACATGTATGATAACCATACTCACAGCGTCCCCGACAGAATCGTAAGTTTTTCACAGCCTTGGATTCGCCCGATTGTGAGAGGAAAATCCGGGAAACCGGTTGAATTCGGAGCGAAGCTTGACATAAGCGTTGTTGACGGCTTTACAAGACTTGAATATCTGTCCTTTGATGCATATAACGAAGCCGGAACCTTGAGGCAGACTATAGAAAAATACAGAGAAAGAACCGGTCATTATCCGGCACGTGTTCTTGCGGATAAAATTTACCGCAACCGTGATAATTTGAATTTTTGCAAAGAACACGGCATTCGGTTATCCGGACCGGCGCTCGGCAGACCGAAAAAAGATGATCAACCTGACCGTAAACAAAATTATATTGATGAATGTGAACGTGTGGAAGTAGAACGGCGCTTCAGCCTTGCAAAACGAAAATGCAATCTTGGAATGATTACTGCGAAGCTAACCGATACAGCCTTCCACTGTATTGCTATGTCCATACACCTTAGTTTTTTCCGTTTTCCACCAGTGAAAGGTCAGCAAATTCTGAACCGTTGTCTCCAGTTATTGTCTTAAACACAGAACTGTACCATCAAGATAATGGCTTCATCACGGCTAACCTCCACAACCTCACAACGCAGGGTTTCAAGTCCGAGCCGTTCGGATGCGTGCTTTCTTCGGTGTCCCGAAATCATTTCATATCTGCCGTCGTCCTTTTTGCGCACCATAGCCGGAGTTATAACACCTCGGTCTCTGATACTTTCCATAAGATTTTGCATATCCTCATCATCAAGGACACGGTATGGATGATCTGGGAAATCATCAATTTCCGAAAGCGGAATATCAAAGATTTTTGGGAGCTTGTTTTCGGCACGCTCCTTGTCGTTCATAAACAACTCATCGAGAGCCGTCATCCCTAAATCGAGCTTTTTCACGCGCGGCAATGTCCAGCACCTCCTTCGTCAAGTTTCGGTATGCGTCTGCAACCTTGCACTTGTTATCATAGGCAAAAATGCTTTTGCCCTCCATATTGGCTTCGGTCACACGGACGGAAGCGGGGATAAAGGTATCAAACACATTGATTTTCATTCCAAAAGTTTCGCGCATTGACTCAATAACCGATCTGTCGTTTACAGTTCGCGCGTCAACCATTGTAAAGAGAATACCGTCGATTTTCAGGTCGGGATTTATCCCTCGTTTAACCTGCGAATAGGTACGCAAGAGCAGGTCAAGACCTTTGGTTGACAAGATTCTCGGCTGGCTCGGTACAATGATACTGTCTGCCGCTACAAAAGCATTGATTGGCAGAAGTCCAAGGGAAGGGGTGCAATCAATGAGAATATAGTCGTAGTTCTTTTTTATTTGATTGACATAGGTTCTCATAATGCACTCTCGGCTCATTACCGTAAACAGATAACTTTCGATACCGGACAGCTCCACATTACAGGGCATAAGGTCAATGCCTTCTGAACAGTGAATGATACCGAAATCATCTTCAAAGGATTTGTTGTCTATAACATTCCCCATAACCGTTGCAAGGGAAATGTCCAGCTCGTCGGGTCGCTTAATACCGAGACTGATCGATAGCGAACCTTGCGGGTCAGCGTCGATAAGCAAAACCTTTTTACCGGCGTTATGAAGTCCAACTCCGAGATTCAATGCCGTAGTGGATTTACCCGTGCCTCCTTTTTGGTTTTCGATTGCAATTACTTTGCAACTCATCTAATTATGCTCCTTTCCTTTTTATTTGAATCTATAATGATCCACCTAAACATATAAATCATTTTTATATGCTTAGGTCGTACATCCTATTTGTTCTCAACACCCCGGATGTAAAGGGAACAACACAGGCGGCTGTTGCAAGCAGCTCCATGGGAGTCTCACCCTCGCGCCTTCTTTATGGCCCGACCGCGAATTACGGAAGTATCATTATCGCCTGCATCTGTCATCGCCGTCTTTGTCTGCCGACAAATTAAAGAACTGTAAGTTTTATCGCTCCCTCCCGTTGAGGGAAGATCGTGGCGCACTCACTTCGCGGCTCGGATTGCTCCGATGCAGGTAACGTACCTGTGTGCTGTATATTCAGTTTTCAAGGATCGTAGAGACGATTTTTGTCCCTCAATAGGTAGGCAGCGAGAAGGCATATTTTTGGACCCCCTAAGCAAAAAAATTAAAAAAATTTTTTTAGACAACAAAAAAAGCCACTGCTTTCAATGTGAAAACAGCGGCAAAACCCGAGTATATTATGTTATTGGTAATTATTTAAGTGCGTTTTCTTCGCAATGAGTGCAAATGTTGTCGGGTAACGTCACATTTTACCGCATGGACCGAAAAATCGTATTCTCATAGATAAAACCACTATGAGAATAAAACTCTGATTTTATTATCAAAAATGCCCGCAAATTCAAGGTTTTTCGCCACTTCTGAAGAAAAAAACAGACCTCATAGGATTTCTCCTACAAGGTCTGTGTGGTTATTCATTTTGTGTTCAGGTAGAAATTTTCGTCTGCCCTAAAACAGCAAATTTCTGATTAGCGCTGTTCGCGGATTGCAGCCTGCGCAGCGGCAAGACGTGCGATCGGAACACGGAACGGCGAGCAGGAAACATAGGTGAGACCCAAGCTGTGGCAGAACTCAACAGATGTCGGGTCGCCGCCGTGCTCGCCGCAGATACCCATATGCATATCGGGACGAACTGACTTTCCAAGCTCAACTGACATCTTCATCAGCTTGCCTACGCCGTTCTGGTCAAGGCGGGCAAACGGATCGTTCTCGAAAATCTTGGCGTCATAGTAAGCGTCAAGGAACTTACCGGCATCGTCACGGCTGAAGCCGTAGGTCATCTGGGTAAGGTCATTTGTGCCGAAGCAGAAGAACTCGGCTTCCTTGGCGATCTCGTCAGAAGTGAGAGCCGCGCGCGGAATCTCGATCATTGTGCCTACTTCGTACTTAAACTCAACACCGGCAGCCGCTATTTCAGCGTCAGCAGTCTCAACAACGAATTTCTTTACATATTTAAGCTCTTTGACATCGCCTACAAGCGGAATCATGATTTCCGGAACTATGCTCCAGTCCGGATGAGCCTTCTTGACATTAAGAGCGGCACGGATAACAGCCTTGGTCTGCATCTTGGCGATTTCCGGATAGGTAACAGCCAGACGGCAGCCGCGGTGACCCATCATCGGGTTGAACTCGTGCAGAGAAGCTATAATAGCCTTTATGTCCGCAACAGTCTTGCCCTGAGCCTTTGCGAGAGCCTCAATATCAGCCTCTTCGGTAGGAACAAACTCATGAAGCGGCGGGTCAAGGAAGCGGATTGTAACCGGCTTGCCCTCCATAGCCTCATAAAGAGCCTCAAAGTCTTTCTGCTGGATAGGCAGAATCTTGTCAAGAGCCGCCTCGCGCTGCTCAACTGTATCGGCGCAGATCATCTCGCGGAAAGCGGCGATTCTGTCAGCCTCAAAGAACATATGCTCTGTACGGCAGAGACCGATGCCCTCAGCGCCCAGCTCGAAAGCCTTCTTCGCGTCAGTCGGTGTGTCGGCATTGGTGCGTACCTGAAGTACTCTGTACTTGTCCGCCCAAGCCATGATTCTTCCGAACTCGCCGGCTATTGTAGCGTCAACAGTCGGAATGATTCCGTCATAAATGTTACCGGTTGAACCGTCGATTGAGATATAGTCTCCCTCATGATAGGTCTTGCCGGCAAGCTCAAACTGCTTGTTTTCCTCGTCCATCTTTATATCGGAGCAGCCGGAAACGCAGCAGGTACCCATTCCTCGGGCAACAACGGCAGCGTGAGAGGTCATACCGCCGCGAACGGTGAGTATACCCTGTGAAGCCTTCATTCCGGTGATGTCTTCCGGAGAGGTCTCAAGACGTACAAGAACTACCTTTTCGCCTCTTGCCTTCCAGGCTTCGGCATCGTCGGCAGTGAAAACTATCTTACCGCAGGCAGCTCCGGGGGAAGCGCCGAGGCCCTTTCCTACCGGTGTGGCAGCCTTTAACGCCTTAGCGTCAAACTGCGGGTGGAGAAGTGTATCAAGGTTACGGGGGTCTATCATAAGAACAGCCTCTTCCTCTGTTCTCATGCCCTCGTCAACAAGGTCGCAGGCAATCTTGAGAGCAGCCTGAGCGGTTCTCTTGCCGTTACGGGTCTGAAGCATGTAGAGCTTGCCGTGCTCAACAGTGAACTCCATATCCTGCATATCCCTGTAATGCTTTTCAAGTATATCGCAGACCTTCTGGAACTCAGCGAAAGCCTCGGGGAACTTCTGCTCCATTTCAGCAATCTTCATAGGAGTGCGTACACCGGCAACAACGTCTTCGCCCTGGGCGTTAGTGAGGAACTCACCGAAAAGGCCCTTATTACCGGTAGCCGGGTCACGTGTGAAGGCAACGCCTGTACCGCAGTCGTCACCCATGTTTCCAAAAGCCATTGACTGAACGTTAACAGCGGTACCCCATGAATACGGGATATCATTGTCACGACGGTAAACGTTGGCACGGGGGTTGTCCCATGAACGGAAAACAGCCTTTATAGCGCCCATGAGCTGCTCAGTCGGGTCAGACGGGAAATCCGAGCCGATTTTTGCCTTGTATTCAGCCTTGAACTGAGAAGCGAGCTCCTTGAGGTCGTCAGCGGTAAGCTCAACGTCCTGAGTCACACCCTTCTTTTCCTTCATAGCGTCGATAAGCTGCTCGAAGTACTTCTTGCCGACTTCCATAACAACGTCGGAGTACATCTGGATAAATCTTCTGTAGCAGTCCCACGCCCATCGGGGATTATTCGACTGCTTCGCGATAACCTCAACAACCTCTTCGTTGAGACCGAGGTTGAGAATGGTATCCATCATTCCGGGCATAGAAGCGCGGGCGCCTGAACGGACAGAAACGAGAAGCGGATTTTCCTTATCGCCGAACTTCTTGCCGGTGATAGCTTCCATCTTGTCGATATATTCCATTATCTGCGCTTTGATTTCGTCGTTAATCTTCTGACCGTCCTCATAATACTGGGTGCAGGCCTCGGTGGAAATAGTGAAGCCCTGCGGAACAGGAAGACCAAGACCGGTCATTTCAGCAAGGTTTGCACCTTTACCGCCGAGAAGCTCACGCATGTTTGCGTTGCCTTCGCTGAAAAGGTAAACGTACTTGTGACTCATTAAGAATCGACCTCCTAATTTTTTTACGGATATTCTCCGTTACTGACTTTTTTACATACTTTACAACCCGTAAGTATCCATAACATTATACCAAGAAACACGGAAAAAATAAAGGATTTTTTCTAAAAAAAATCCTTCTTGCGGTCATTTTTAGAGATAAGCATTAAATTAAAGCAGAAGACGTCCGAATATTTATATATATTAACAGTCTTTAATATATTTATTCATCATGACAGCTGATTTTCGCCGCCGTTTCGGTGACAAGCCGGCCTATTTCGGCTATTTTTTCCTCGCTCATACGGGACGACGGCGCCGAGACGCTGAACGCGTACCTGTACTCGCCGTAAACATCTGGCAGAGCCGCGGCGACGCAGCATACCCCCTCCTCGTTTTCCTCGCGGTCGGCGGCATACCCGTTTTCGCGGACCTTACGTATTTCCTCCATAAAAACGCCGAAATCGGTTATTGTTTTATCGGTCTTTTTGCATACAGCAGAAGAATCCCAGATTTTCCTGATTTCTTCGTCATCGAGATGCGACATCAGGGCTTTTCCGACGGCGGTATATACCATCGGAAGGGACAGCCCCACCCTCGACACCATTCTGACCGAATTGACCGCCGACTCGAATTTATCGATATATACCGTCTCGTTGCCGTTTCTTTCGACAAGGTGTACCGTTTCTCCGGTAATTTTCGGTATCTGCTCAAGGTACCTTCTCGCGTATCGTCTTATATCAATTTTTGAAAGCGTATCGGCGGAGAGCCTTAAAAATTTAAGGGTCAGCGTATATTTTTCGTTTGCCGCACGCTTCCTGACATAACCGAGTCCGCAGAGGGTTGAAAGAAACCTGTAAACCGTCGCCTTGTTAAGCCCCGACAGGGCGGCAAGCTCGGTTATTCCGAGTTCTCCCTTTTCGCATAACAGCTCTATTATTCTGAAGGCCCGCTCCACTGACTGCACTGATGACTGTTCGGACATTTTTTCACTCCTGACTTTTCAAATGCTTATTTACCGAGAAAATATGAAAAATAGTCGGTTTCAAGCACTTTTGAGCAATAATTTATTTTGTTTCTCACCGTTTTCTTGATCCTGTCGACATAACCGTCGGGCACCTTAATATCAGCGTCAGCCGGCGTGAATTTCCCGGTCGAGGCTATATAATACCCGAGGTCGGTTTTCCAGTTGTAGGACATATCGAACACAAACGCCTCTGCGTCTGAAAAAACGTCTCGTCCCGGCAGCAGTCTTGAGTCATACTCTGTGCCGAAAAGATTTGAAAGGGTCGGCACGATGTCAAGACTGAAGGTCGGAGAAGACACGGTTATCGGCTCGCTGTCCTCAAGAGAGCCGCACCAGAGAATAAGCCGGCTGTGGTCGCGCTGAAGCGCGTTTTCCACGTTATAGCCGTAAAGCTCCGAAAGATAAGGCATATTCCCGAGCGTGCCGTCGCTGTCAAGCGAGTACGGGAAATGGTCCGATGAAATACAGATGACCGTATCGTCCGCCCTGCCGCTTTTCTCAAGCTCCGAGACAAGGTGGCTCATCGCCGCCTCAAGCTCGAGATTGGCCGCGAGATAACATTTTACCTTTTCCGAAAAGCCGAGGTCCTTTACCTTATCCCAGTTCTTTTTTGACATTGAGTTTCCTGTGAGGCTGTACTCACCGTGACCGCTAACCGTCATATAGTAAACGTTGAAATGCTCCTTTTCGATGTAGGACGGCAGTGTTCCGGCTATCATCTCAAGGTCGCTCTGCGGCCATGTGTTTTTAACATATTTCTCCATACCGTTGCCGTAGCCCATATACCCGTCGGAATAGCCGAGATTGATATGGGTCTTGTCGCGGTCGTAGAAGGTGTAGGTATTGTTGTGAAACGCCTTGCCGTAGTAGCCTAAACGGTTAAGCTGGTTTCCCATTGTAAAATAGAGATTGTGCGTCGCCGAATTTTTCATCGACATTCCTGTCTGCATAGGCAGCATTCCCAGAAGATTCTGGTATTCGCCTCCGGTCGTTCCGGCGGAAGCGGGCTGGTAGTAATCGGTGAAATTTATGCCCCGTGTCGCGAGCCGGTATAGCGTGGGCGTCAGCTTTTCGTCTATTACCTCGGCGGAAAACGCCTCAGCCGTTATCATAATAAGATTTTTACCCTTGAAAATTCCGGTAAACTCATTCTTTTTTGACGGCGTAAGCTCCGCGATATAGCTGTGTACCGAGGCTACCGTGCTGTTCTTCTCGGTGCCGGCGAGAGCCTCGAAATCAATATCCATTTGGTTGAAGCCATACTCGACCGGCTTCTCTTCCTCTGGCTCGGATTCAGGCTCAGAGGGCTCCTCATCACTCTCCGGAGCGGATACCTGCTCAAAATCGTCCTTACCGCCCGTAATCATATTCTTGAAATCAAGCCTTATTCCGGTCAAAAGACCGAAATGCGAAACCGCCGCCTGATAATTGTATTCCTTTTTGTAAGCCGACGAATAAACGGGCGAAGCCCAGATAAACGTCAAATCAAGAAAATAAACAAGCACCAGTATACCTGCACAGAAGCCGGCAAGTCGCAGCGTAATTGCATTTTTATACACCCTGCCGCCGAAAAAAGCGAGAAGACCCACCGGCAGAAAATAAAGAATTATCATAAAAATACCGCCGGGGCTTATTATAAGCTCGGCTATCCTGCCGCCGAAGCCCGAAGCGGCGTCTGAAGCTCCGCCAGTAACAGTTCTCAAATCATAAAAAATCCTGAACTGCCTGTATACAAAATACTGCGCGAGAAATACCGCCGCCGTAACCGCCGACGCCGCGGTGCTTATTATCACCCTTGCCCTCCTGCTTCTGACAAAGCATACAACGACCGAAACTATTCCGCCGTACAGAACAGAAAAAAGCACGGTGAAAAAAATTCCCGCGGAAAAAAATTTTTCCGATGTGGAAATTCTGAAAATAATTTCAAAATATATTATAACCGCGGGATAAGCCGATAAAGCGAGTACCGTTCCGCCGTATATTCCCTTTTTCATTGATTCCGCCTTTATCGCAGGCATATTATAACTTCCTTTTTTAATTTACAAAGCTGAAAATCTTTCGCGTGTATAATAAATTTTATCACATTTCATTTCAGTTTGCAAATACCACTTGACAAATATTGCTGATGTGGTAAAATATTTTTGGAATAAATGAAACGACGTTTCACTATATGGAACAGGAGGCGTAATAATGGAAAATCTTATAAAAGAAATGACCGAAGCAGGCGTTGTTCCGGTTGTAAAAATCGACAACGCGGACGACGCGGTAAGCCTTGCGGCGGCGCTTCGTAAAGGCGGCATAAACTGCGCGGAAATAACCTTCAGAACAGACGCTGCGGAGGAATCCATAAAGCGCATTTCGACGGAATTTCCGGATATGCTTATAATCGCCGGCACCGTGCTCACACCGAAGCAGGCAGATAAAGCTATTGCTGCCGGCGCTAAAGCAATAGTGAGTCCTGGGCTTAATCCGATGGTTGTAAAGCATTGCATTGAAAAAGGCTATCCGGTAGTCCCCGGTGTCTGCACCCCGAGCGAGGTTGAGCAGGCTATGTCGCTGGGGCTTACATATCTTAAATTCTTTCCTGCCGAGGCGGCGGGCGGCGTCAAAATGATAAAGGCCATGGCGGCGCCGTATACAGGTATCCGTTTTATGCCGACCGGCGGCATAAACGTCTCTAATTTAGCCGATTATCTCAACTGCAGGGCGGTTTTTGCCTGCGGCGGAAGCTGGATGGTTCCGTCTGACAAGATAGCGGCGGGCAAATTTGACGAGATAGAAAAGCTGACTGCTGAGGCGGCGGCACTTTTAAAGGAGGTAAGAAAATAATGAGAGCAATTACATTCGGTGAAGTAATGTTAAGACTGGCGCCCGAGGGGTATTACCGCTTTTTGCAGGCGGACAGCTTCGGCGCGACCTTCGGCGGCGGCGAGGCAAATGTCGCAGTATCGCTTGCGAATTACGGGGTTGACGCGGCTTTTGTCACAAAGCTGCCGGCTCACGAAATAGGTCAGATGGCTGTAAATTCGCTCCGCAAATACGGGGTTGACACCTCAAAAATCGTCCGCGGAGGCGACAGGATAGGAATCTACTACCTTGAAAAGGGCGCTTCACAGCGCGCCTCGAAGGTAATATACGACCGCGCTCATTCCGCCATTGCCGAGGCGCAGACCTCCGACTTCAACTGGGAAGAAATTTTTAAAGGAGCCGACTGGTTCCATTTCACCGGAATTACTCCCGCACTGTCAGACAGTGCCGCGGCAATCTGTCTTGAGGCGGTAAAAGCGGCGAAGAAAAACGGCTTAAAGGTGAGCTGCGACCTTAACTACCGCAAAAAGCTCTGGACAAGGGAAAAAGCCGGCGAGGTAATGGGCGGACTAATGAAGTATGTAGATGTCTGCATAGCCAATGAGGAGGACGCCGCCGATGTATTTGGCATAAAAGCGGCTGATACTGACGTAACAAAGGGCGAAGTCAATCACGAGGGATACAAGGATGTCGCGAAGCAGCTTAAAGAGCGTTTCGGTTTTTCATATGTGGCGATAACACTGCGCGGCTCAATTTCCGCTAATGACAATGACTGGGCGGCAATGCTTTACGACGGCGAAAAATACTATTTCAGCAAGCAGTACCGCATACATATAGTTGACCGTGTAGGCGGCGGCGACAGCTTCGGCGGCGGTCTCATCTACGCCATGCTTTCAGGGTTTGCCCCGCAGGACGCGATTGAGTTCGCGGTGGCGGCAAGCTGTCTTAAGCACACGGTTGAGGGAGACTACAACCTGGTAAGCGCCGCCGAGGTGAAAACTCTGGCCGGCGGTGACGGCAGCGGCAGAGTTCAGCGCTGATTTCCCGTTTTCCGTTGCATTAAATTATTTCAGCAATTAAAAATACGGCTGACGCCGGGCATAAAAGCCGGCGTCAGCCGTTATTGTTTTATAAAGGATTTTAAATTGTTTCCACCTTGATAAGATTGGTGTTGCCTGATTTTCCGTTGGTCACGCCGCCGGTTATAACTATTTTATCTCCCTCAGACAGTCCGAGCGTCTGCTTCGTCAGCTTTTGAGCATTGTAAAACAGCACATCGGTTGACGGATAGTTTTCGCACATAACCGGAATCACGCCCCACGAAAGCGCGAGCTTGCGCCAGGTCTTTTCATCGGTCGTAAGGCCCACTATATCGACCGGCGGGCGGAAGCGGGAAACCATTCTCGCCGTCATTCCCGAAAGACTGCATACGGCTATCGCCTTGGCATCGATATCTATCGCCATGCCGCAGGTAGCGTGGGATATGGCGTCAACCGTATTTTTGATTTTGAAATCCGCCGCGAGAAAACGCTTTTTATAATGGATATTCTTTTCTGTGTTCTCGGCTATGCGCGCCATTGTCTCAACCGCCAGAACCGGATATTTGCCGGCGGCGGTCTCGCCCGACAGCATTATGGCGCTGGTGCCGTCGTACACGGCATTCGCCACGTCCGATATCTCGGCTCTTGTCGGCCGCGCGTTGGTGATCATGGACTCAAGCATTTCGGTAGCTGTTATTACCCTCTTGCCGAGCATACGGCATTTAGTGATGAGCTTTTTCTGAATCGCCGGAAGCTCCTCAAAAGGTATCTCCACGCCCATATCGCCGCGCGCCACCATTATGCCGGCGCATTCCTCGGAAATTTCCTCGATATTCTCAACGCCCGAACGGTTTTCTATTTTGGCTATCAGCTCAACCTCCTGTGCGCCGATTTCCTTTAAATAATTCTTTATGTCCACAAGGTCCTGACGGCAGGAAACAAACGAGCAGGCTATGAAATCCACGCCCTCCTTTATTCCGAAGGCTATATCCTGCTTGTCCTGTTCGCTTAAATACTTCTGCTTGAGCGTCTTGTTCGGGAAGCTCATGCTCTTGCGGTCGGAAAGCACACCGCCGACGGTCACCACGCAGTTTACGTCGGTTTCGGTGGTGCTTACCACCTCAAAAGCCATAAGCCCGTTGTTGAGCAGTATCCTGTCACCCTTGTGCATATCGTGGGGAAGACCCTTGTAGTTTATCGAGACCCTTTTTTCGTCCCCCTCGATATCATCGGCGGTGAAAGTAAAGCTGTCCCCCTCCTTAAGGGTGATTTTACCGTCCTTGAATGTCTTTATGCGGTATTCGGGACCCTTTGTGTCGAGCATTATCGCAATCGGTATCCCGAGCTTCTCACGCACCTTTTTGATAAGTTCTATCCTCTGCTTATGGTCCTCATGGGTATTGTGCGAAAAATTAAGCCGAGCTACGTTCATTCCCGCTTTGCACATTGCGGTAACGGTCGCCTCGTCTGAGCAGGAAGGTCCCAGCGTACATACAATCTTTGTTTTTCTCATTATTCCTCACCCGTGATTTCTTTATATTTGCGCGCAATTTCATCTTCTGCCGCTCTCATAGCCTCGAGTGTTTCATCAAGCAGCCGGTCGAGTTCCCAGCCGAGCAGCTCAGCGCCATCGGTTATTACCTCCCTTGAGCAGCCGGCGGCAAAGCGTTTGTCCTTAAACTTCTTTTTAAGGCTTTTAAGCTCCATATCACTTACGCTTTTTGACGGACGCATAAGCGCCGCCGCCCAGATAAGACCGGTAAGCTCGTCCGCCGCGAAAAGCACCTTTTCCATTTCATGCTCCGGTTTTATGTCAACCGTTATTCCCCAGCCGTGGCTGCACACCGAATTTATAAATTCATCCTCCGCGCCGATTTCTTTTAAAAGCTCCGGTGCCTTTATGCAGTGCTGTTCGGGATAGTTTTCAAAATCAACGTCATGCAGCAGTCCGACATGCGCCCAATAGTCCGCCTCGCCGCCGTATCCGAGCTTCTCGGCAAAATATCTCATTACCGCCTCGACCGTAACGGCATGGCGGATATGGAAAGGATCCTTATTATATTTAAGAAGCAGTCCGACTGCGTCCTCCCTTGTAATTTTTGTCTGCATTTTTAAATTTATCCCTCCGTTTTATCATTGTTTATATTTTAACATATTTTTGCGTAATTGACAAGGGGTTTAACAATAGTTTTACATTATAAAAAGGCGTTTTCCCGCGGTCACGGGAAACGCCCTTAAGTTGTTTTTAAATTATTTTTTTATATCGGTTCTTCCGGTCAGATAATCGAGAGACACGTCAAAACAGTCGGCTATTCTCACCAAAATTTCGAGCTTCGGCTCCCTCGTCATCAGCTCATAATTCTGATAGGTTTTTTCGGTTATATTGCAGTACACCGCGACCTCCCACTGCGTAAGCCCCTTTTCGGCGCGGCATTTTTTAAGTCTTTCAGATAAAATTTCCAGCATTTCAGTCACCTGTAATTTTTAATTGATTATCAATAAATCAGACGGCGGCGGTAAATAATAAACCTCGGGTGAAAATGATGGTTATACTTTTTTCCGGACGTAAAAGCGCGGTCGAAAGGGAAATAATCGAAATTCTGTGCAAATACGGCGCGAATTACATTTCGGACAAAGCGGTTTCAGCCGGAGACGGCGGCTTTACCATAATAAGCGAATACAAAAAAACCGACATAAATTTAAAAAACGGTATCGCCGTGTTTATAGACGATACCGACAGATTTGAAAATCAGGTTTTTCCGGACGGGATAACCGGAATCTGCGAAGACAAAAACATAACGGCGCTCGGGATTTTCAAAGCCTCCGGAATACCGGTAATAAGCTGCGGAATGAGCGCGAAAAACACCGTGACCCTCTCAAGCCTCGGCAGCGGCTCGCTGCTCGCGTCGCTCCAGCGCACCGTGACCGATTTAAGCGGCGGCGAGGTAGAGCCGGGCGAGTTTAAAATAAGGCTCACAAAGCCGTATACCCATTTCGCCGTGATGGCGTCCGCCGCTGTGCTGCTTTTAAGCGGAATAGTTCCCGATGTTTTTTAAGCACCGGATAAAAGCCGGATTTCCCGACGTTTCAAATTACGCCGCTTTCAAATGCGCGCCACACCCGATTTTCTCGCCGCCTCAGCAACCGCTTTCGCGACCGCCGGGGCTATTCTTTTGTCGAACGCCTTAGGCAGTATATACTCGGCGTTAAGCTCCCCGTCGCTCACAAGACCGGCAAGGGCGTAAACCGCCGCCATTTTCATTTCCTCGTTTATATCAGACGCCCTTACGTCAAGCGCGCCCCTGAATATGCCCGGAAAAGCGAGCACGTTGTTTATCTGGTTCGGGAAGTCCGAGCGTCCCGTGCCGACAACCGCCGCGCCGCCTTTTTTTGCCTCGTCCGGCATTATTTCCGGAACAGGGTTGGCCATTGCGAAGACCGCCGCGCCGCTGTTCATGGTTGCCACCATATCGCTTGTTACTATATTCGGCGCGGATACGCCTATAAACACATCGGCGTTTTTCATAACGTCGGCAAGGCTGCCCTTTTCCCTGTTAGGATTGGTTTTAAGGCTTAACTCCTTATGCGCCGGACTCAAATTCTCCATGCCCTCGTAGATCGCGCCGGCCTTATCGCACATAATAAGATTTTCAAGCCCCAGCTTCAAAAGCAGCTCGCCAATCGCGGTGCCTGCCGCTCCCGCGCCGTTTATCACGCATTTTATACCGCTTAAGGTCTTGCCGGTAATTTTAAGCGCGTTCATTACCGCCGCCGCTACGCATATCGCCGTGCCGTGCTGGTCATCGTGGAAAACGGGTATATCGCAGCGTTCCTTCAATTTTCTTTCAATCTCAAAGCAGCGCGGCGCCGCAATATCCTCAAGATTTATGCCGCCGAAGCTGCCCGAAATCCTGTAAACCGTATCAACAATCTCATCAACATCGTTTGAGCGTACACAAATCGGAAAAGCGTCAACACCGGCGAACTCCTTGAACAGCACGCACTTGCCCTCCATTACCGGCATTCCCGCTTCCGGTCCTATGTTGCCGAGCCCCAGTACCGCCGAGCCGTCGGTTATAACGGCGATAAGGTTTGAGCGGCGGGTCAGCTCAAAAGACTTTGAGTAATCGTTTTTTATTTCGAGACAGGGCTGCGCCACTCCCGGGGTGTAGGCAACCGAAAGGTCGTGCGCGTCCTTTACCTCTGTGCGCGAGACAACCTCTATTTTCCCCTGCCATTCGTAATGCTTTTTAAGCGCTTCTTCTTTGATATCCATATTTTAACACCGTCCGTATTTCTGTATATACTGGATTATAACATATTTTTCCGATTTTTTACAGCATTATTTGCATAAAAACCGCTTACCTGATAAAAATAACAGAAAAGAGAGGTTTTTATTATGGACAAAACAAAACAGCGAAACATAATAATAATATCGGTAGTTCTTACCGTCGCCGCCGTAATAATCCTTGTGGTTGCCGGCTTTGCGGCATCCGACACAGAATATGAGCCGTCCGGCTGGGTTATAAAAAGCTACGGCAACAGCGTGGCGCTATACAACGGAGATGAGCTTGAGGAAATATACACCGATATAGTGCTTGACACGCTCCCGCCCGAGGACGTAAATATGCTTGAGTCCGGCATAGCCTTCCCAACAAGAGAAGAAGCCGAGCAGGCTATGGAGGATTATGACGGATAATTTTATTCATAACGAATATTTTATAAGAAGTGATGGGGCAGCATTCCGGCTGCCCCATCACTTCGCTTTTATTATGATCTCATTATTCTCCGACTACAAGATAAGTGCCTTCTGCACAAACTTTGCTTTCAGGTGCAACAAGAAGACCTTCTTTTATGCATTCTTCTACTGTATCGTGCATAAGCCGTACGCTCGCAATCAATGAATTATAATACTGATACTCACAAAGCAAATGCTTGGGGATATGTTTTTTAATATAATCCGCCATATCTCCCGCTATTTTTTCCGCTATACGCTTTGAATCTTCTTCAAAATCCGAAAGCAGATTGTAAAACTTTGCCTCATCATCAGCTTTCAAAACCAGTATTTTAGGTTCCAAAATATCTCCGTCTTTTTTAAGGTAGCCGCATTCTATAGCTTTGGCGGCTATTTCCTTTTCCGGTTCAGACAGCGAATTTGTTTTTAAACCGCCTACCGAGCGCAGAGTCATAATAATTTGAGGGTCAGTAGACAGGTTATGTCCGCAACCGAAATGCTTATCAATACGGTCACTGTAAATATTAGCAAACAGCACTTTTGAATACCCGCACAAATTGCTTGCCGGTATACCGTCGCAGCCGTAAAATCCCATATTAAGCGCTTCGTTTTCCTTCACGGCGACAGCCGCTACTGTAAAATCACGCTTCGGTTTATCTATGCCTTTAAAGTACTGTTCTTCAAGAATACTGTTAATATTAGAAGTTAAACTCCATACCGGACGGGAAATAAGACACCACAGAATAAACCTTACGTCCTGTTGCTTGTTCAAAAAAGGAAAGGAAAGTATTTTATCGGCACTTTTTTCGACAACAGTTTTTAAACAAGCGCAAAACTCGCCGAGATATTTTCCGTATATACCGTTTGCTTCCTCATATTCAAAAGCATCCGCAATAATAATATTTGAAATATATTTTCCGTTGCCCAAATCACTCAAAAGCCCATAGCTGCCGTTTAAACCGTAACACTGAATTTCAATCTCGTCCTCGATATACGGCATAGGCACACACAAAGCCTCGGAAAGCTCTTTAGCGGTTTTCGCCTCATTTTTACACAAATAAATCAGATTCTGCGACAGCAAACGTTCTTTCGCTTTTTCGCTCGGATCATTGCCCACAGGATTGCCGGTGCCTATAAACGCTAAATTCACAGGCTTTAACAATAAATTTTTATTCTCCATTTTCTGCACCTCTTTCTTTACTGTGTTTCGGGCGGAAAACAGTCTCTGCTTTACGGTAGTTTCAGAAATATCAAGCTTTTTTGCAATCTGCGATATTTTCATTCCGTCAATATAGTACATAATCATTACATCTCGGTAGATTTTCGCGAGAAATGATATTTCTCTTATAATGCGTAATATATCGCTTTTTTCAGATTCCCTGTCTACAAAAGCATCAATCTGGCTGTACCGTTCATACAAAACACAATCGGAATATTCATTGAACATCATTTTTTCCGAATACGCTTTTTTGTTGCGGCAGAAATCCGCATATGTTCTGTGCGCCACAGTCCATACGAAAGCGTAAAAATTTTCTATTTCCCTGCCGTTTTTTGCCGCCTTCAAAATATCGGCAATAATTTCAGAACATAAATCCTCCGCCTCGTATGAAGTGCTGCACCTTCGGTAGGCGTATGCGTACAGCTTATCCAAAAACTCATTATCGCAAAGCAATCTGACTGTTTCGTCCGTTTTCATAATTATACCTGCTTGTCTCATTCATGAATGTTACACCAATATAGTCGTAGCAAAAAAGGTTCGGTTAGGTCATTACGCATATTATTTTATCATTAAGCCGAAAAAAGTAAAAGTCTGGCCGGATAAAACAGCTTATCCGACCGGACAATCAAATCTATTATGCAAAAACTTTTTATTTTCCCACGCAGAAGCGGCGGAAAATTTCGTCGGTCACCTCGTTTGTGACCCGCCTGCCGGTAAGCTCGAAAAGCGCCGCCAGCGAATCGTCCACGCAGACGCCGACCGCGTCCATCGTGTTTCCTTCAAGAAGCGCCGAAAGCGCCTCGTTTACACCGTCAAGCGCTCTTTCGGCACAGGCGCGCTGACGCTCGTTCAAAAGCACGGCGCTGTCCGGGTCAAGGTTGGCGGTTCCGGCGATATCGGCTATTTCTGCGCAGAGCCGCTCATATCCGTCGCAGCTTTTCGCTGAGGTCTCGACCGTTCTGAAGCCTTCAAATACCGATTTGTCGATTTTGCTTTCCATATCGGTTTTATTGATTATAATTATCACATTTCTGCCCCGCACGCTTTCAAGCAGTGACAAATCGTCGCCGTCAAGCGGGCTTGTGCAGTCGAAAACGGCGAGTATCAGCCCCGCCGAGTCTATTCTCGCTTTGGCTCTGTCCACTCCTATGCTCTCGACCGCATCGTCGGTGTTCCTTATTCCGGCGGTGTCCGCAAGCCGCAGCACTATATCCCCCGCCGTGACCGTTTCCTCTATTACGTCCCTCGTGGTGCCGGCGATATCGGTCACTATTGAGCGCTCGGAGCCGCTTAACATATTCATAAGGGTTGATTTACCGACGTTCGGCTTTCCGACTATCGCCGTTTCTATGCCCTCGCGCAGCACCCTGCCGGCGTCATAGGTTGAGAGCATTTCCTCAAGCTCTTTACGGGCGTTTTCCAGCATTTTTATAAAATTATCACGGTCAAGCCCCTCTATATCCTCGTCCGGATAATCTGAAAATGCGGCTATTGACGCGTCCGCCGCTGTAAGGTCACTTTCTATCTGCTCTATTTTACGGCTGATCTTTCCGGTATGCGCCGCGCGGGAAATTCTGAGTTCCGATTCCGATTTCGCCGAAATAAGTCCCATTACGCTCTCCGCCCTTGTAAGGTCGGTCTTGCCGTTCAGAAAGGCGCGCTTTGTGAACTCGCCCGGTTCAGCCGGAAAAGCGCCGTTTTTAAGTATCAGCCTTAAAACCTCCCGCAGCAGTATCCTGCCGCCGTGCAGCGATATTTCCACTACGTCCTCGCCGGTATAGCTCTTAGGCGCGCGAAAAACAAGCGCCACGGCGTCGTCCAGCACCCTGTCCCCGTCCTTTATCTTGCCGTACACGGCACGGTAGCCGCAAAGCTCGGAGAGCTTTTTCCCCGAAAAGGCAAAAAACACCTTATCAGCGGTCTCGGCTGCCCTTTCGCCCGAAATTCTTATTACTCCTATCGAGCTTTCGCCGAGCGGCGTGGCTATCGCCGCTATTGTACGCTCCGCCATTTGCACACTTCCTTTTAAAAATCCCGGCGGTTTATTATGCCGCCGGGGTCGCTTTATTTCATAAACTCATACATTGCCCTGTAACACATATAGACGTCAAGCTTTGCCGTGGTCTCAAACGGCGCGTGCATTGAAAGCACCGGAACTCCGAGATCCACAACGTCAACCCCCATATTGGCGATATACATAGCGACCGTGCCGCCGCCGCCTATATCCACCTTTCCAAGCTCGCCTGTCTGCCAGACTATGCCTGCCTTATCAAGAAGAGCACGCACCTCAGCCACGTATTCAGCCGATGCGTCCGACGTGCCGGATTTACCCCTTGCACCGGTATACTTTGTAACTACAACGCCGTAATTGAGGAACGAGGCGTTTCTGCGCTCCATAACGTCCTGGAAGGTCGGGTCGGTGCCGGCGTTTACGTCAGCTGAGAGGCACTTTGAGTTTCTCAGCGCCACAGTCGGGTCGCCGCCCTGCATTTTGGCAAGGTCACCTATAACATAGCGCAGGAAATCCGATTCCAGTCCGGTATTTCCGCAGGAGCCTATTTCCTCCTTGTCTGCGAGAATCGCCACAGCGGTTTTCGCCGGATTTTCAACCTTTATCACGGCTGTGAGCGCCGGATAGGCGCAGACCCTGTCGTCCTGACCGTAAGCGCCGATAAGCGAACGGTCAAAGCCTATGTCGCACGCCCTATGCGCCGGCACCATTTCAAGCTCGGCGGAGAGAAAATCCTCCTCTGTAACGCCGTATTTTTCGTTTAACAGCTTTAAGATATTCAGCTTTACAAGCTCGCTGCCCTTATCGTCCTTAAAAGGATGGCTGCCGACCAGCACATTAAGCTCCTCGCCCTTTATTCCTTCGCTGAGTGTCCTCTTTACCTGCTCCGAAGCAAGGTGGGGAAGCAAATCGTTTATAACAAAGCGCGGCTCGCCATCTTCCTCGCCTATCGATACCTCTTTTACCGTTCCGTCCTTCATAGCGAAAACGCCGTGAAGCGCGAGCGGCAGCGCCGTCCACTGGTATTTCTTTATTCCGCCGTAATAGTGGGTTTTGAGAAGCGCCAGCTCCAGCTCCTCGTAAAGCGGATTCGGCTTAAGATCAAGACGGGGTGAATCTATATGAGCGGCGGTTATATTCACGCCGCTTTCCACCGGCTCTTTGCCTATTACGACAAATGCCGCAGACTTGCCGCGGTTGTTTATATAAACCTTATCTCCCGCCTTGTATTCCCTGCCTATCACAAATTCAGTAAAGCCGTTCGCCTTTGCCATATCGACCGCTGCCTTTACCGCCTCACGCTCGGTCTTTGCCTTATCGAGAAAAGCCTTGTAGCCCTCGCAGTAAACGTCCGCCTCAGAAAGCACGGCATCTTCTGATGTTAGCCTGCCGTTTTTGCGCCTTAAAAAGAGCTTTTCCTTTAATTCCTCCGATTTTGAAACCTCTGACATTATAAATTACCTCCCGTAATTTCTTTCATTATTTCTGTAAATTTTTTTAAAAACGCTTCCTCATCGCCGTTATTGTAAATTATATAGTCCGCGTTTTTCTTGTAGAACTCATCTGTCTTGCCCGCGTTTATGCGCAGGTTCGCTTCTTTTATTGTTAGACCGTCCCGCCCGATTATTCGCTTTAGCCTTATTTCCCTGTCCGCCAGTACGGCGACGGTCTTTGTGCATATTCTATTTATTCCGCTCTCAAAAAGCGTAGGCGCGTCAAGCAGTGTGTTTTTGTTTCCGATGCGTGAAATCACAAGCTCCGCCACAAAGGGCAGCAGGGTTTTATTTAAAAGCTCGGTGCTATCACGGTCTTTAAACGCAAGCGAGGCGAGCTCTTTCCGGTCAAGCGTTCCGTCCGGCGTAAGTATTCCGTCCCCGAACGCTCCGGTAAGCGCCTTTAAACCCGGCGCTCCCTTTTCTACCGCTTCTCTCGCGCTTTTATCGCAGTCTATCACCTGAAAGCCGAACGCCGCCGCGGCCTTTGACGCGCTGCTCTTGCCCGAACCGGTAGGCCCGGTAAGTCCTATTACGATACTCATAATTTTATCACCCTGAACGCCGCCGCGCGGATAAGACGGTTATAAACCGCAAGTCCCACTCCGGTTTTTGACGGCGCGTGCACATATATTTCACTGACGCCTAAGCCGTCAGCTTCACGCAGCGCCGAAAAAACCTCGTGTGCCAGCGTGCTTTCATCTTCCGCTGTGCCGTAGCAGAGCTTTTTGACCTTTATCCTCCCGCTGTCCTCCGAAAAGCATATCGCAGCCGCGTTTTGCTTTGAGTTTACAAACTCCGTGAATTTTTCCGTGGTTCCCTCCACAAGATAGGTTTCTGTTTTTGGGGCGTAATGCTTGTATTTCATACCGGGCGACGCCACCTTTGCGCCCTTCGTCGGCTCTGACAGCACCGCTTTGTCTACCTTTATATCCGGAAAAACGGTTTTAAGCTGCTCTGGTGTGACCGCTCCCGGCCGCAGAATCCTCGGAGGGTCGGTGCAGAGGGTTATAACGGTCGACTCCACTCCGACAGAGCACTCGCCGCCTATTACAACGGCGTCTATTTTTCCGTCAAGGTCGTCAAGCACATACCTTGCCGAGGTAGGGCTCGGCTTGCCCGACGTATTGGCGGAGGGCGCCGCGAGCGGCAGTCCGCTCTCCCTTATTATATCCCTCGCCGTACTGTCCGACGGCATTCTGACCGCCACTGTGTCAAGCCCCGCCGAAACGCAGGCGGGAATTTTTCCGCCGCGCCTTAAAATCATGGTAAGGGGACCGGGCCAGAACCTTTCCGCGGCGGTATAAGCGGCTTCGGGTATTTCCCGCGCCACACCGTCGAGCTCCGATATATCCGCTATATGAACTATAAGCGGATTGTCCTGCGGTCTTCCCTTAGCCTCAAAAATCTTTTTTACGGCGTTTTCATCAAGCGCCGACGCCGCGAGACCGTAAACCGTCTCGGTAGGTATGGCCACCGTTCCGCCGGCTTTCAGAATCTCCGCCGCGGTTTTAACGCTTTTCCGGTAATTGTCAGCGCCGGTCTCAAGTCTTTTTGTAATCATCAGCCCTGCGCCTCGTTTTCAGCCTTGAGCGCCTCTGTCCTGTAATAGGTAGTCAGCGCGTCTATTATCTCGTCAAGGTCGCCGTTAAGCACCTGCTCGAGCTTGTAAAGCGTAAGTCCTATCCTGTGGTCTGTGACCCTGCCCTGCGGATAGTTATAGGTGCGTATTCTCTCGCTCCTGTCTCCCGTCCCGACCTGCGACTTACGGTCGGAGGCTATCGCCTCGTCATGCTCGCGCTGCGCCGCGTCAAGCAGTCTCGAGCGGAGGATTTTAAGCGCCTTGTCCTTATTTTTGAACTGGCTGCGCTCGTCCTGACACTCGACAACAGTGCCGGTCGGTATATGGGTCACTCTTATCGCCGAAGAGGTTTTGTTTATATGCTGGCCGCCCGCGCCCGACGAGCGGAAGGTATCTATTTTAAGGTCGGCGGGGTTTATCTCAAGCTCCACGTCCTCTGCCTCAGGCAGCACCGCCACCGTTACGGTAGAGGTGTGTATGCGTCCCTGCGTTTCGGTATCCGGCACGCGCTGCACACGGTGAACGCCGCTTTCGTATTTGAGCTTTGAATAGGCTCCCGCGCCCTCTATCATAAATACGATTTCCTTGTATCCGCCAAGCTCGGTCTCGTTGGCGCTTATTACCTCTGCGTTCCAGCGCTTTGACTCTGAATACATATTGTACATTCTGTAAAGCGAGCCGGCAAAAAGCGCCGCTTCCTCGCCGCCCGCGCCGCCGCGTATTTCCACGATTACATTTTTCTCATCATTGGGGTCTTTAGGAAGCAGCAGCAATTTAAGCTCGTCCGAAATTTTTTCAAGAGCCGCCCGCGCTTCCTTTAATTCCTCCTCCGCAAGCTCCTTAAAATCTTTTTCAAGTCCGCTTTCCGAAAGAATTTCCAGCGCTTCTGTTTCGGAAGCCTTTGCACTTTTATACTCCCTGTATTTTTCCACTATTTGACTCAGCTCGGCGTGCTCCTTCATCAGCTTTGTGAAAAGCGCGCTGTCAGCCGCGGTCTCGGGTCTTGACAGCTCTATGGCTATCTGTTCATAGCGGCTCTCAACCGCTTCAAGCTTATCAAACATTTTTATTCTCCGTCTGCTCTGATTACTTTTTTAAGGCTTTTTTCCGCCTTGCTGCGGGGAACCATAACCTCTCTGCCGCAGCCGTCGCATTTAAGCCGGAAATCCATTCCCACTCTTAAAACGGTAAAGGTTTCCGCACCGCATGGATGCTTTTTTTTCATTAAAAGTCTGTCGCCTACTCTTATATCCATAATTCCCCTCCGCTGTAACTTTTTTATTATATACCAAAAATCCGCATATAGCAAGTATTTACCGTTCTTTCCGCCCCTGTTTTCTTGACAGCGGGCTTAAAATATTTTATAATTTAATAAGCATCACTTCGGAGGGAAATAATGAAAAAACTGACTTCGGTTATACTTGTTTTGTGTCTGGCTTTTTCGGCTCTTACCGTCTGCGCCGCAAAAAGTCCGGTAAAATACGGGAAAGCGCATATAGAAATGCTCAATTACGGCGAATTTCCCGCAGAAGAAGCCTCGGTGGAAATACCGCGGCTCAACTCCGCCGAGGTCGCCGAAACCGCAGAGCTTAAAGAGCTGCACGAATACCTGCGGGACTCGATAGCGGAAATGCAGCCTAAAATAGACGTCAGCTCATACGCCATTCCGACCGACAGCCTGCTTAAAATATTTACCGAAACAGTAAATTATTATCCGGAGCTGTTTCATATAAGCAACACAATAGGTTATAGCAGCGTCGGAAATTATGTATATAAAATTATTCCTATATACGTTCTTACGGCTGAAGAATACGAAGCAAAAATGAAGACATACAATGAGCGTCTTGACTACATAGCCAGCGGAGCGGCGCCGCTTAAAACTGATCTTGAGAAAATACTTTATATCCATAACTATCTGGTTGCCAATTTTGAATACGACACTTCATATAAAATATATGACGTATACAATTTCCTTACGACCGGAACCGGCGTATGTCAGGCGTACACCCAGACCTTCAACGCGCTTATGCACCGACTCGGCATAGAATGCACATCGGCTATAAACAATCCCGAAAGTCACACATGGAACATTGTAAGACTTGACGGTGAATTTTACCACATAGACTGCACGCATGACGACCCGCTCGGTCAGAGCGCCGGTTCAGTAAGATACGACCTTTTTATGCTGAGTGACAGTTCTGTTACAAGTTATAAATCGCACACCAGCTGGTATACGGCAATGTACGACGCTGTGTGCGACAGCAACGAATACGAAAGCGGCTGGGTCTGGAACAGTTCCTCGAGCGGCATTGTAAACTCGGGAAACAAATGGTACTATATAGCGGCAAAAGATAAGCAGAACTCGGTACTTATGAGTACGGAAGATTTTATAAGCGGTACGGCTGTTGACAGCTTTAATTCAAAATATCATGTCTACGGATCGTCAAGCTCGTATTATCCGGGCTATTACGGCGGACTGACAGCGGCAGGCACTACCCTTTATTACAGCTCGCCTTCAGACATAAGATTTTACGACACCGTCACCGGAGAGACCGGAGCTCTCGGTATTGACAGCGATATTTCCGTTTCCTCCTGCCGTTATGACGGAAACGGTATTCTGAGCGTTTTCTTCAGCAAAAAGCCGAATAATTACGACGATTCCGGCAGCAGGGAAATAACAATCTTTAACGCCGGCGACCCCGACGGTGACGGTATTGTTACATCTTCCGACCTTGTTTCGGTTCAGAAATATCTGCTCACAGGCTTACTTGACATTAACTGGGCGGTGTATGATGTTACGGGAAATATAGGCGTTGACATACTTGATTTTATCAGAATAAAAAAGCTCTCCGCAAGGTAAAAGCACTGAAAGAACAGCCGCAGATGAGTAAAATCATCTGCGGCTGATTTTTAATAGAACAAATCATCAAAAACCGAGTCCTCCGATTCCGAGGTTCCCTCGTAAGAATTGATGTATATTTTGACAGCTGAATTCGGGTTGACCTGTGTTCCGTATTTCGGCTCCTGCTCTATTACGGTTCCGGGCTCATGGTCGGCGTCAAACTTCTCAAGCACTTCGATATTGTCGTAAAGGAAGCCCTGCTTTAAAAGCTCCAGCTTGGCGTTTATCTCATCAAGTCCCATAACGTTGGCTATCTTTATCTCCTTCGGTCCGAGACTTATCGTAAGCTCAATTTTAGTATCTCTCACAACGCCGGTGCCCTCGGCAACCGACTGCGCGCAGATCTGTCCCCTCTGGTACTTATCGCTGTACTCGCTGCCCTTTATAACAAGCTCAAATTTCTCGTATTCCTCATTGTCCTCAACCTCGGCGTAATACTTGCCGACAAGCTGCGGAACATTATAAAGCACCGCTGATTCCTCGGCGCCGCTGTCAATCGTTCCTATCTGGTCAACCGACGGGGCGCTGATAGAAGTATCGCTGCTCTGTTCCGAGGAATCGTCGTTCCCGAAAATTCCTTCCCTGAAAACCGTGAACGCAAGTATCGCCACAATGGCTATAAACACAACCGCGGTGCAGGCGGAAGATATTATAACATACTTTGCCGTTCCCCCGCTCTTGCGCGGCTTCTCAGGCTCCGCGGCAGCTTTTCTTGCCGGAACCGCCGGAGCGCTGTCAGCCGTTTCGGCATATACAAGCTCGTTTTTAAAGCTCTCTATATCCTGCGTTCTGTTTTCCGGCAGAACCTGAAGTCCGTTGGCAAGCGCCGCCAGAACATGACGCGGCAGCTCCTCGGCGAATTTCGCCGGTATGCTCATCGAGTCATTCTGGAGCCTATCCGGCGCCGCGGCAGGAACAGTGCCTATAAGCACATTGAAAAGCACCGCGCATAAAGCGTATACATCGGTATACATATCCATGTGCATATCGTTTGTGCCGTACTGCTCTATTGCGGCGAAGCCCGGGAAAAGCTCACACTCAAGCTCATTGTCAGCATATCTGAGCTTTCTTACCGAATATCCCGAAATCCTCAGCTTTCCGTCCCTTCCTACCAGAATGGTGTCCGTTGATATTCCGCCGTGAATTATTCCGAGGTCGTTCATTCCCTTTACCGTATCGATAAGGGGAAGGAAAAGCGGTCTCGCCTGCTCCCATTTGAGCGAGCCGCCGTTTCTCGAGAGGAATTCCTTTAAAGTTATCGCCGAAATTCTCTGTGATACGGCATAAACCGTGCCGTTTTCCTCAAACACATCGGTTACGGGTATCAGCGACGGAAGCTCAGACGCCTTTATCTGACGGTTAATGTCCATAAACTCCATTAAGCCCTCGTTAAAGGTATACTCTCCGCCCTTCACCATTCTGACGGTTCTGTCCGGATTTCTCACGGCAAATCCCGCAGGGAAATATTCCCTTAACGTAACTACTGAATCGTTTGAATTATCCCACCCGATATAGGAAATGCCCTCGCCGTTGCGCGATTTCGCCTGACCTGTTATATAACGGTTTCCGACAAGCATTCCGGTCGGCAGACAGTCCTCGCCGTTGTGTTCTGCGGAATTGTAGCCGCAAATCGGGCAGATTTTCTCGCCGCCGTTGTCATTCATACAGCCGGGGCAAAGTCTTTCGGTGTTTACCATATGTTCCCTCCGATACGCGGACATAACTGAATATGTGTCCGCTTAAAAAGGTTTTTTATAAAAACATTATACCATATATGTCAAGTATTCATCATAAACAGCCCGTTTTCGTCGCTTGAGGCGGTTTTTCGGGCTTTTTTCGCCGGATATGAGCCGCCGCTCACCGGGATCATCTCCTTAAAAACACAGGTGTGGCGCTCGGTTATCACCCTGTCATCGTGAAGCGAGCCGAAGTACCAGTGCTTAAACTCGCAGGAGCGTCCTATTTCCTCAAGATAGCCGTTTAGCTTATTTACCCTGTCGGGGCCGCCGCGGCGCATCAGTATGGCGCTTTTGACAAGTGACGGCGGCTCGTGGGTTATTATGTAATCAACCTTAAGACCCGCCTCGTCAAGCCGCTTCGCCCCCTCCGCCATTTCCGCCGGAGACGGCTCCTCCTCGCGCCACCAGTTGCCCTGCTCCACCCTCATATCCTTATCGGTGCTTTCGCCGCCGCCGAAGGTGAAAAAGCTGTGACCCTCTATTTCAAATATCTGTCCCCTCATAAGATGAATGAGGTTTCCTTTTATTCTGTGTACCATTCCGCCGTGCCAGCAGGTCACGCGCGAACGGTTTATAGTGTTCAGATTATCGTGCGTGCCGTCAACAAACGCAGTGACAAACCGCCTTGTCGCCAGATAGTCTATAACCTGCCGCTCGGTTTTGCCGCCCGCGAAAATATATCCGAAATCACCGCAGACTATAAGAACATCACCGCTTTTAAGTCTTCTGAAGCCGCGGTCGTAAAGCCGTTCGAGACAGCCATGCATATCGCCTGTTATGTAAACCGTAAAATTCACCTGCCGTTTTCAAATTAACCCTTTTATTTATTTTAATTTATGTTATAATAATACAATGATTATTTTTTATTATACTATATATTCAGGGAGATTTCTATGCTAAAAAGATTTTTTTCTTTTCTTTTTTCTGCTTTTCTGATTTTTTCGGTGATTTTCTGCCCTGTAACCGTTAAAGCCTATGAGGTTACGGGCTTTGATATAACCGCAAAAGCGGGTATGCTCGTCTCACTTGATACGGGCGAGATTCTTTACAGCAATAATATAGACCAGAAGCTGTACCCCGCGTCAATCACCAAAATAATGACCGTAACGCTTATGCTTGAAAGCGATAAGTACGACCCCGACGGCAAGGTTGCCATGACCGAGGAGGTACAGCGGCTAATATCCGGAACCGGGAGCGCGGTTTCAAATCTCCAGATAGGAGAGGAGATAACCCAGACCGACCTTGTTTATACCGTGCTGATGTCCTCGTTCGGCGACTGCGCCATTCTGGCGGCGATATATTACGGCGGAAGCGTTGAGAACTTTGTCGCCATGATGAACGGCAAAGCGGTCGAACTGGGTCTTGATTCCACGCACTACGCCAATCCGGTGGGACTGCACGACGAAAACAACTATACCACGGTAAGAGATATATACACGCTCACCGAGTACGCGCTTAAAAACGATACCTTCAAAGAGGTCTGCGAGACAACAAGATATACGATCAAGGCGACAAATATGTCAGGCGAGCGGGTCATATCCACGACAAACCTTCTTCAGGACAATACCACGAATTACTATTACCAGTACGCGAAAGGCGTAAAAACGGGTTACACCGACGAGGCGGGCCGCTGTCTTGTAAGCACCGCTTCGTATAACGGCTACAATTACATGTGCATACTTATGAACTGCCCTACAACCGGCGATAAGCGCTATGAGTTCACCGAAAGCGCAGACCTTTACCGCTGGGCGTTCAATAATTTTTCTTTTAAAGAGGTCGCGAACTCAACCGAGCCGGTCTGCGAAATGCCGGTTGAGCTGTCGCTTGACACCGATTTCGTACCCCTCTATTTCGAGGAGCCGTTCGTATCTGTCCTGCCTAACGACGCCGACGATTCAACGATAGTGGTCAAGACCTCCCTTTCAAGTGAGAGCGTCGACGCTCCGGTCAAAAAAGGTGACGTTCTCGGCACCGCAGAAATAATCTACGCCGAGCAGGTAATAGGAACCGTAAATCTTGTGGCGGGAAATAACGTAAAGGAAAGCAGGCTGCTTATCGCTCTTCGCTATGTAAAGGAATTTTTCGGCTCGGTATATATGAAAATAGTGTACGCGCTGATAGCGATAGCGATACTCATCTTCATTCTTATGATTATAAAGCTGAATATCGCGAGAATAAGAAAGCGCAAGGTAAAATATATACCCTACGGCAAAAGGAAAGGTGACAGAAATGAGCATTAAAAAAATTACGGCGGCGGTTTTGTCCGTCCTGCTGGTCGCGGCGCTCTGCTCCTGCGGCAAATCGTCCGGCGGTGAGAAAGCGGAAGCCTACGGAATACATCACGCGATAATAACGGTAAAGGACTACGGCGAGATAAAGGTAGAGCTTGACGGCGACACGGCGCCCATAACCGTGAAAAACTTTGTTGAGCTTGCCAAAAGCGGCTTTTACGACGGCCTTACCTTCCACCGCGTAATATCCGGCTTTATGATACAGGGCGGCGACCCGAAGGGCGACAGCACCGGAGGGAGCGACAAAACAATTACAGGCGAATTTGAGCTTAACGGCATTGAAAACAATATCTCGCATACAAGAGGCGTTATTTCAATGGCGCGCAGCAGTGATTACAACAGCGCCTCATCACAGTTCTTTATTATGCACGCCGACGGCACTCATCTCGACGGTCAGTACGCCGCTTTCGGACATGTGACCGACGGTATGGACGTGGTTGACGCCATAGCCGAAAACACTCCCACGTCAGACGGTATGGTAGCAAAGGAAAACCAGCCCGTAATAGAATCGATAGTTATAACCGACTGATATAAAAAACTGCCGCTCCGGTTTAAAGAGCGGCAGTTTTCTGTTTTATACGCTGTTACATCAGGCTCCTGTAAAGCTCTGCGATTTCTTCCTCGCTTGTCTCTCTCGGGTTGCCGGGGCGACAGGCGTCTGCGTAAGCGGACTTTGCAAGCTCCGGAATATCCTCTTCCTTGACGATTCCCTTAAGAGTGGTCGGGATTCCTACGTCCTCGGCAAGCTGACGTACAGCGTCAACCGCGGCCTTGCGGTATTCAGCCTGAGACATACCGTCTACGCCCTCAACGCCCATAGCCTTGGCTATATCGCGGTATTTCTCGCCGGTGTATTCGGCATTGTACGCCATAACGGTCGGCAGAAGAATAGCGCAGGCCTTGCCGTGAGGAGTATCATAGTAAGCCGAAAGGGTGTGAGCCATTGAGTGGTCAACACCGAGACCTACGTTCGAGAAGCCCATTCCGGCGATGTACTGACCGAGAGCCATACCGTCTCTGCCGTCCTGCTCGTTCTTTACGGCGCCGCGCAGAGAACGCGCGATAACCTCAATAGCCTTGATATGGAACATATCCGAAAGCTCCCACGCGCCCTTTGTTATGTAGCCCTCGATAGCGTGTGTAAGAGCGTCCATACCGGTAGCGGCGGTAAGGGAAGCGGGCATTGTAGCCATCATATCCGGATCAACGACAGCCACAACCGGAATATCGTGAGCGTCAACGCAGACAAACTTGCGCTTCTTCTCAACATCGGTGATAACATAGTTGATGGTAACCTCAGCAGCGGTTCCCGCGGTTGTCGGAACAGCGATTATCGGAACGCACTTGTTCTTTGTGGGAGCTACGCCCTCAAGTGAGCGGACATCGGCAAACTCGGGGTTTGTGATGATAATGCCGATAGCCTTGGCGGTATCCATTGAAGAGCCGCCTCCGATAGCAACTATGCAGTCAGCGCCGCAGGCCTTGAATTCCTCAACGCCGTGCTGTACGTTCTCGATGGTCGGGTTAGCCTTGATATCGGTGTAGAGCTTGTACTCAATACCCTCTTTATCGAGAATATCGGTAACCTTCTTTGAAACGCCGAACTTGACAAGATCGGGATCGGAAGCCACAAACGCTTTTTTGAAGCCGCGGCTCTTAATCTCGTCGGGGATAGCGTTTATAGCTCCCGAGCCGTGATATGAGGTTTCGTTCAACATAAATTTGTTCATAAGGATTCACCTTTCCTATAAATTATTTCATTTTAATTATATAACAAAAAACGCGCGCAATCAACGCCAAACCCTGCAATATTTTCCCGCTTTCACAGGCAAAGCGGCTCTCTGCGGTGTTTTTGTTAACTGAGGATAATTGTTTGCTTAATTAAGGACTGTTTTAAATCTTTATTACGTCGCAAACGCCGCGGCGTCAGTCCTGTTTAATTTTCTTACCGTCTGAAAAAGCGTTTCCTACCTTTTCACCCAGCTTTAAATATGTACCGTGAACACTGTCAAACGTAATCGCTCCGAGCTTGCCCGGGTCTATCTCCCCGTCAGCGCCAAGTACCGATTCATCAGCCGAGACGTTTACTATCTGACCTATGCAGATTCCGTCCTCATTGAATTTCAAGAGGCTGCACTCAACGGTCATCGGAAACTCGGTTATAACCGGAGCGTTTACAAACTCAGACTTTACGGTGTGAAGACCGGCTTTCTCCATTTTATCGGGAACAGTATTGCCGGAAACTATGCCGACATAATCCGCCTCTGTAATATGCTTCTCGTCCGCTATGCTTACGGTAAAAGCGCCCGAAGCCTTTATATTCGCGGTGGTTTTATGGTTATCCGCAAGGCAGAGCATTATCTGATCGGTATCGTAAATTCCGCCCCAAGCCGCATTCATACAGCAGGGCTTTCCGTTTTCACCGTAGGCAGCCACGATGAAGACCGGCATGGGATACACCCATGTCTTTTTTCCGAAATTCTTTCTCATAGACTTTTCTCCTTTCACATTCCCGCCGATTATTGTTCGGCGGTTCCGTCCGTGCCGGTATCCTCCGCTTTTATCTTTTCAAGAATATCCTGCGCCGCGTCATAATTTTCTTTTGCCTCGTCCGATTTATCGAAAGTAGTCCCGCTCACCCTGCGGCAGGATATTGTAAGACCCTCAGGCAGCTCTCCCCACTCATCATCGGCAGTTGCCTCATAAAAATCGCTGCCGAGCTTATAAGGCTCACCTTCAAGAAAGCTCTCACCGTCGGAAATTTGATCGAGATATTCATATGCGTCCTCATCGGTAATGTAAAGCATGGCATTCTGATCGCCGGCTATTGTCACCTGCAGCTTTGTCATCATGGTGTATCTGTACTGAGAGTTTGTATCGGAATCGGTAAAGCTGCAGTTTAATATCTGAACGTTTACCTCGCCGTCGCCGTTCATATCCTCGGCGTATTTTTCAATATAATCCGCTATATTTTCCGCCTGCTCATCAAGCACCGATGTGTACGAAAACAGCACTACCTCGTAATCATACGCCGTTCTTGTGGCGCACTGCGCCACCATAACCGCCACAACGACGGTTATCGCCGTTATCGCTATAACGTACCATTTGTACTGGAACCAGAAATTATCCCATTTTTCCTTCGGGGTTTTAGGAACAATCGCGACCTCGCTCGGCTTCGGCGGAGCCTCCATTTCGCCCTGCTGCATTTTTTTCAGATCCAAAAATTCCTGTCTCGCGCGGCGCTGCTCCTCAAGTATTTCATTTGTTTTCTTTTCAGCCATTTATTCACCCTCTGACACACTTTAGTTAAATATAACATTTTTATTTTCCGATTTCAAGCGGCACATATGCACATTCTGTAAACTTTTCTTTAAAAAACGAATTGCAATGATATAAAAAATCCGGACAGCGGAAAAACCGCTGTCCGGAAACAGTATCATACATATTTCAGTATAGTTTTTATAAGAAAATATATGTTTTCCTCGAGCTGTTCACGGGTAATTTTACCGGCTTTCAGTCCCTCAAGGAGCGGAAGCACCCTTTCGTCAGAGTCAGAACCCGGTGTCAGCCAGCTTACACCGGCGTTTACCATAGCGCACATATCAGATGTGTCATATGAGTTCCAGTCGGACATTACAAAGCCGTCAAAGCCCATTTCCTCACGGAGTATACCGTGTATAAGCTCACTGTCCTCATCGCAGAAGCAGCCGTTCAGTGCGTTGTACCCGGTCATTACGGTCGCCGGCATTTCAATACCGAAGGCTATCATAAAGGGTTTCAAATATATCTCGCGCAGCGTCCGCTCGCTCATAATGCTGTGGCTCCTTTTACGCAGCGCCTCGCAGTTATTCGCGGCTATATGCTTTATACAGCCTGCCACGCCGCAGTCCTGAAAGCCCTTGTTCTGCCAGCCCGCCATGGTTCCCGCAAGCACCGGATCCTCCGAGAAATACTCCGCGTTTCTGCCGTTAAGCGGATTGCGGTGCAGGTTCATAGCCGGTCCGAGCAGCAGCCTGATATTGTTTTCTACCGCTTCCTCGGCTATCACCCTGCCAACCTTGTACGCCAGCTCCTTATTAAAGGTGGCGCTTACCATTGTGCTTGAAGGCATACCGATATTATGCTTCTTTATATTGACTCCGTTATTACCGTCCGCCCTCGAAATGCAGGTCGCCGTCCTCCTTGTAGAACGAAAAGCTCTCCCTGCCGAGCTCAAAGATGATTTTTTCGCTTTCGCCGGGCATCAGGCGAACCTTTTTGAATGCCTTTAACTGCTTTACCGGTCTTACCACGCTTGCGTACATATCCCTTATATAAATCTGCACCGTCTCGGTCGTCTCACGCTCACCGGTATTTTTCACTTCCGCGGTAACCGTCGCCTTATCACCCGATACCTCGCAGGAAACCCCGCTTATTTCCGTGTGTGAATATGAAAGTCCGTATCCGAAGGGATAAAGCGGAGTGTTGGGAGAGTCTATATACTTTGAAAGATAACGTTCAGCCGGATTTTCTCCGGTCACGGGTCTGCCGGTTGAAAAAGCGTTATAATAAAGCGGTATCTGCCCCATATTTCTCGGGAAAGACATTGTAAGCCTTCCCTGCGGCTCGGTCTTTCCCGTAATCAGGTCGGCGACCGCTCTGCCGCCCTCTGTTCCCGGAAACCACGCCTGTATAAGCGCTTCGCTCCTTTCGGCTGTTTCCGAAAGCAGCAGCGGTCTTCCGCTGAATATCACGGTAATAACCGGCTTGCCTGTTTTTACTATTTTATCAAACAGCTTTTTCTGCGCCGCCGGAAGCGAAATATCGGTTCTGCTTGCCGCCTCGCCGCTCATATCCTGATGCTCGCCTATCAAAAGCACCGCGACATCGGAATTTTCCGCCGTTTTTACCGCTTTTTCAAGCTCGGCATCATCAGCGCCGTCAAATCCGGCGCCGTATGCGGCGGTCACCTCGCTGAAGTATCCCGAAGCCTTTACGGCGTCGTATACCGAAACCGTTTCGTCAAATCTTCCGGTGCAGCCCCAGCCGCCGAGAATGTCCTTTCCTTCGGCAAACGGTCCGATCAAAGCGACGCGCATACCTTTCTTAAGCGGAAGTATGCCGTTGTTTTCAAGCAGTACCATGCTTTTCGCCGCCGCTTCGCAAGCCGCTTTTCTGTGCTCTTCGCAAAGCAGCAGGAGCTTTTCGTTATCCGCCGACGCGCTTCTGTACGGGTCCTCAAAAAGTCCGAGACGGTCTTTCAAGTCGAGTACTCTGAGCACTGCTGCGTCAATTTCCGCCTCGTTTATTTTTCCCTCTCTTACAAGCTCTTCCCCGAACTGAAGATAATCGGAGGTCATCATTTCAATATCAATACCGGCGTTAAGCGCCTTGTAAGCCGCTTCCTTACGGTCTTTCGCCACACCGTGCATACGCAGCTTCTCTACCGCTCCCCAGTCGGAAATCACCGTTCCCTTGAAGCCCCATTTCTTACGCAGTATGTCGTTGAGGAGCCATCTGTTCGCGGTTGAGGGGACACCGTTGAGCGCGTTGAAAGACGCCATAGCCATCGCAGCTCCGGCATCGACCGCCGCGCGGTACGCGGGCATATAAAACTCAAAAAGGGTATTAAGCCCTATTTCCGTAGTATTGTAATCCCTGCCGGCCTCCGCCGCGCCGTATCCCGCGATATGCTTTATGCAGGCGGCGACCCTGTCAGGCTCGCGCAGGTCATTTCCCTGAAAGCCTTTTACAAACGCCGCCGAGTAGAGCGAATTGAGATACGGGTCCTCTCCGGTCGATTCCATCACCCTGCCCCATCTCGGGTCACGCACAAGGTCCTCCATAGGAGCGAAGGAAACATGAATTCCGGAAGCCGCGGCTTCTTTCGCGGATATTTCCGCCGCCTGCCTTGCCGTCTCCGGCTCCCACGCACAGGCAAGGCCTAAATTTATCGGAAAAATGGTTCTGAATCCGTGTATTACGTCCAGCATAAACAGAACAGGTATTTTAAGCGGATCGGCGGCGAGATGCTTTTCCTGTATCTCTCGGGTAACATCTGCGCCTATCGCGCCCAGCACGCTGCCGCAGCAAGCGACATCTTCCTCTTTTATATTCATTCCGTGCAGAGGTCCGGTAAGCTCGGAAGTGCCGTATTTGAGGAAAAAGCTGCTGTCAAGCTGCGTAAGCTGTGACAGTTTTTGTCTTAAAGTCATTTTTTCAGCAAAGCAGTTGTATCCCTGTCACGCCCCGCCTTTCATAGGCATTATCGCTAATTTTTACGAGTTATATGTATTACTTTAGAGCCAAAAAAGTAAATTTTTGACCCTTGTTCCCGCATTTATATATAGTTTTTGATAAATAAAAAGTCTTTTCCGCTGTGAGCACCTTAAAAATTCTGAAAAAGTAAAATTATGAGGTCTTAATCCGATAAATAATGTTTTGCTATTTATGATTATTATTTGTTTCAGAGTCAGCCGCGTGCGACGTTTAAAATCCGGGTTGCTTTTTTGCGGGTTTGTCCGGTTTTTACGGAGAATCCGGTAATTTCTGCGTAAAAAAACAGCCGCTTTAAGCGACTGCCAGTCTGTCGATAAACCTCAAATAAATTTTTATGCAGCGACAAGCGCGGCAGAAAAACTCATTATAAGCGAAAAACCGCTTGATAAGCGGTTTTTCAAGGGTATATGTATTTAAATCAATAATTCCAGTAATAATCGGTATAGGAAAGCGAGAGGTCTTCCGCTCTTTCGATAAATACGTTATCAGAATCGATATAACTGTAATTCTTATAAGCGTCCGACTTGACGGTGGAGCCGAGCGGCAGATTGACCGAAAGGCTCTCAAGCGGCTTGTCAACAACATTGGCTATTCCGGTCTGCTTATTGTAATCGCCTTTCTTAAAATGATAGCGATATGCCATAAAGCAGGAATTGATGTCGGTGCGCAGCACCGGATCGCCTTTAGGCAGAACAAAGGTATGGGTGGCCTCATCATAGCTGCGCTCAGAATAGCTGTCAGACACCCTCACATGATAAACAACCGTACCGCAAAGACCGTTTCCGTTATCGTCATATATACCTGTCTCCCAGTCGTTTGAGCACATTTGGAAGGCGTAGGTTTTACCTATTTCAACTTCCACAAAGGGTATTTTTGAGAGCTCCGAATCACTGGCAAAAATGCTTCCGTCCTCAAAACGCACCGACATTTTTTTAGGCGTAATAATTTTCATATTGATTTTTTCGCCCGTTTCCTGTTCAGGCTCATCGGGTACAAATACGCCGTGCAAACGCCATTTCCCGTTGTCATTTACTATCTCATACCATAAAACCTTCGTATTTTCGGGAATCGCTACCGAGGGTTCTCTTAAAAGACGGTCGGTGACGCCCTCGAGACTGTAACACTCTTCGGCAACGGTAAGGTATGCCTGAGTCTTCATATCGTAGGCGGAGACGTCATTATCATAAGGCACCGGATTGTTGTCAAGTCTTATGTAGGCGTTCACAAGGGTGACTTTTGTCTCTGCGCCGGCAGGAAATGCCGAAATCAGGCAGACCGCGGCTATCACCGCAGAAAGGAACAATGCTGATAATTTTTTTAACTTCATAAAAAAAACTCCCATCTAAAGTAATGCTTAGATAAAGGAGCAGTCTGGCAACCATAGTTTATAAAACCTTAGGCCCATGATTTTGCGTCCTGCCATTTCTGACAGTTTGCCTTTATTCACTTTATTCTTATTATATCACAGCATTATAACTTATTCAATATACAAATTGTATATACTTTTACAGAAATTACTGTTTTTTATATTTATTAAGGAGATCGAGTATACTCTGACCCCTCTTGAAGTCATTATCCGGCACCGCTTTAGCCTGAACCGTGTCCGGCGAAGAGTTTTCGGCGGCACTTTCCGGCTCATCTGAAAAATCAGAAAGCGTGTCTTTTTCTTCGTAAGAATCGTCAGCATCGGCTTCGCTTTCGTTTGACTCGCCGTAATGAGAAGCTGCTTCGTCCCCGTCAATATCTGCGATATCGCCGGCTGTTTTCTGTGAATTGTCTGCCGCAATAGCGTTATTCGGTTCAGATACAGAGTGAACTGCACCTGCTTCGGCGGCAGGCTCTGTCTTTTGTTCCGCCGCAGATTGAGTATTTATCTGCTCTTCGCCTAAAAATCCCTCGTCAGCCTCTTTCTGTTGAGTGCGGTCTGCCCGCACAGTACCCTGCACATAATCGCCGACGCTTGCTTCATAGCGCCGCACTATCTCGGACATTTCCTTTTCCGCTTCTGATTTTATTTCTCCGAAACGCGCGTAAGCGCTGTCAACTGATTCCGCGCCGGCTGAAAGCTCGGATAGCTTTCGGCTTAAGAAATCCGCCTGATTTTTTATATCCTCAACCGCGGCGGCAATTTTCTCTGAAACTCCGGCAAAATCCTTTTTTGCCGCGAAAATTCCGCGTCTTGCCTCTTCGGAAGCATTTTCTATGCCGTCAAAATATTCTTTAATATACTGCGTCGGAGCATTGGCGAGTTCCTTTCCGCTCTCAAACGCCTTGATATAAATCCTGCCTATTGACTCCGCACCGTTTTTATTTTCGTCCGCCTTTCTGCGCGCCTTGTCATAAGCCGCCTCGGTCTTCTCAAGCGCGGCGTTTTTCTCCGCAAGCGCTTCTTTTGCCGTATCGGCCGCTTTGGCGGTCTCGTCAAGTCTGCTTTGCAGCATCTCGCAGCGTGAATTGGCCTTTTCAAGCTCGGCTTCAAGCTCACGCAGCCGCTCGTCCACCTCTGAAACACGGTAGCCTCTGAAGGATTTTCTAAAATTGCCCATAATCTGCCTCCTGCCAGCACTTTAATATGATAATAAATTTAAAACTCCATAAAATCTTCCATCGCGTCACGAACCATGTAATAAGACTGTTTAAGACGGGTATGAAAAGATGATTTTTCCTTTGTTGTGTAGCCTATACTGTTAAGCTGAACGTTTTTATCCCCCGGACGGCATATTCCGACCTTTACGGAGGAAAAAATCTCAAAATCTGTCCCGTTTTCGTAAAAATCGGCAAGACATGTTCCGTTCGTACTGTTCATCACATTGAGAAGGTGCCATGGTATTCTTATCTCCGTTAGTCCTCCGGCACTGTAAAAGTCCGCCAGCGAATTATAATCGCCGCTTTCCGCATCGGTAACGCCGTATGTAAGCAGTCCGCTTTCGGTATACTGCGGGGCTATCCGCTCGCCTGTAAGCGGAAGTATTATCTCGTTTGAGATAAACTGCCTTATCTCCCCGAAAAGACCGCTGCCCTGCTTCTCAAACTGGTTGTCTCGCTCAAATACGCCTTTTTCGGCGCAGTAGGTATAATAAAACGTATCCTGATAAACATCGGTCAGCAGCCGTGTATTCTCGCTGCCGTCGAGCACCAGCAGAAAATCAGCCGGTTCTGAAAAGCTCACGCCGTATTCCGATGAAAAACCGCTTCCCCTGCCCGTTATCTGAACAGGCACAAGCAGCGGACCGCTGTCAAGTACGTCATCGCTTTCGATTTTAAGATAGAGATATCCCTCGTCCCACATCGCGTAAACCGAGCCGGCGGCAGAGCTTGCCGCAGGCTTTATATCTGACCATTCGCTGTCGCTCCCGTCGGCGGCAAATACGCTTTCCTTTCCCGGCTCCATCGCCAGCAGTCCGTAGCTCTGCTCGGCGGACTGCCTGTTCGGCGTGCGTTCTGCGGCGTTGTCAGGCGAGTATTTGACAGTATTCCAGGTCTGCTTAAACCATTCGTCCTGCCATGAAAAAATCAGCGAGCCGGCATAGCCTTCGGCGGCTATGCTTTTCATCATTGAGACTATCGCCTCGCCCTGCTGTTTTTCGGTAATTCCGCCCTGATCCATTCCGTTCGCCGCGCTGTGAGCGGTACCCCGGCTTGTCGGAACACCGAACTCGGCTATTATCACCGGAACGCCGTATTCCTTCTTCAAATCAGCAAGATAGGCTTTATAGCTGTCGGTGTCTCCGTCCTCATTTTCCTTTATGTATTCCGGCTGGTAGTTCATAAACTCGGGATAGTAGGGATACGCGTCCACCGCGGCGAAAAGTCCGCAGTGATATTTTGCCGTCGGACGTATATTTTCGGTATTGACCGATACCGAGTCTTCCTCGGGAAAAGGCTCGTTCGTGTGCGTAAGAACATCGGTAGTCGCCCAGTTAAGAAACGCTATCGGAGTCTGAGCCGAATAGCTTTCGGTCTCGTAAGCCGCAAGACTGTCCCCCACCTCGCAGAGGAAGCTCTCAAACGGTGTTGCATTTTCAGAGGTTTCAAGATACTCGCCCTTATATCCGGCGTGACCCGAAAGGGCGTTTGTGCGCTCCACAAATCCGGGCTCCCATTCAAGGCCGAGTATGTAGCCGGCAAGATATTGCGAAACATCATGGCTGTAAACAGCGTTTTTTATCTCGCCGTAATCGGTATAATCGCTGTTTCCATGAACTATATCCGCGGTTTCCCTCGCCGCGCGTATAAACGCTTCGGTTATTTTACCGTTGTCGGAAAAGGCGTCGTCGCACTCATACATATAGTTCTCATTGAACCATATTCCCTGAATAAGGTAGAGCGGACTCTCCGCCGAGGCGTTATGGTCGTAAAGCGCCGCGTAAAACTGCGGCGGCATTACCGTAAAGACCCTTACGGTGTTTGCGTTCATTTCCGCTATCATATTTATCCACTCACGATAGGTATCGTATGATACATTCGGATTGTTAAGGTCGGTCGTAGCCTCGGTAAGCCCTATGTTCACACCCTTTAAATATACAAAGCGCCATTCATCTCCTGTATCCCGGTAAAAATAATCGCCGACAGCACGGAAATTGAGTTTTATTCCGCCGCTTTCAATATCGGGAACCGTCAAAGGCTCCACCGCAATCGCAGAGGCGGAAGAATCATTCTCAGGCTTGTTTTCCGGCTCAGCCGTGAAAATTCTGAACATTATTCCGGAAAGCACGCACAATGCCGCCAGAACAGACAGAACAACAACGGTTTTCCTCTGCAAGTTATTTCAACTCCTTAAGCGCTTCTAGCAAAACATAGTACGACGGCTTGAGCCTCTCGTGGAACTCCGGCATTTTCCAGTCGTCATAGGTATAGCTTCCGTTAAGCGATACCGTTTCTCCCGCGAGTCCTATTCCGGCGTATATTTCGCCGAGCTTTACCGGCGTTATGCTCTGCTCGGTGTAAAAATCGCCCATAATACGGTGGGTTGACGGATCCATAACATTGAGAAGCTGCCACGGTATGCGTATTTCCATCACGCCCTCCTTATCATTGTATATGAAATCGGAGAGCGAGCTGTAATCGGGCGACTCGGGGTCTCCGTTGCCGTATCTGAGCTTTCCGGTCTCGTAGCTGTCAAAGCCTATCGGCTCTGCTATTCCCGGCACCTTCATCTCATACCCGGTGCACAGCATCATTTTGCTGAACCTTCCGCTGTTTTTTGTCGCGATATCGCTTACCGGGTCAATCATCTTATAAAGCTCCCCGTAAAGAAAATAATGGGCGTCATAATACGAATCCACTGCTATCCTTGAATTGTCCTTTCCGTTTATTGAAATGACAAAATCCGCCTCGCGGTCAAAGGACGTCCCGTTATCCTTCATCGAGTTGTTGCCCTGACCGCTTATCGTATCTATCGGTATAAGAAGCGTGTCATTATCGAAATCGTAGCGGCTGACGTCCGTTTTTATCATAAAATAGACATACCGCTCGTCGCTTTTCATATAAAGGTCGCCGAAGCCGGACGACGCTGTTTTATCGCCGCTGTCCCATTCATCCGCGCTGCCGTCAAGTATGCAGACGGTAGTTTCTTCCCCCGGGTCAAATGCGAGTATTCCGAAATTCTGCTCTGAGGTCTGGATATTCGACCAATAGGGGCGTGAGTCCGCCACATCGTAGCTTTCGTTGTTCCATGTCCTTTTGAACCACTCGTCCTGCCACGAAAATGCGATCGCGCCGGCATAGCCGCTGTCATAAATTGAAGTATACATATCGGCAAGCATTTCGCCCTGCTTCGTCTCGTCCACTCCGCCCTGATTGTAGCCCATGACGCTCTCGTGGGTCACTCCCCGGCTTGTGGGAACGCCGAACTCCGAAATCATTATCGGAAGCGTGTGCGCGAGCTTCAGGTCCTTAAGATACGCTTCATAGGTATTTACCTTGCCGTCAGAATCGATATAAGAAAGATAATCCTTCTGATAATTCATCGAATCGGGATAATAAGGATATACATGGTAGGAGGCAAAAAGATTTGACTTGTACTCCGCGCGGCTCTTTATGCTTTCCGTGTTGAATGTGATAAGATCCTCGTCCTCGTGAGGCTCCTGCGGATGTGAAAGAGGGTCGGTCGTGACCCAGTTGGTGAACGCGACCGGACACTGCATACCGTAATTTTCCGTCATATGCTCTATAACCTTATCGCCCGCCTCGCAGAAAAACGCCTCAAACGGGGTAGAGCCGTAGGTGTAAAGATAGGTTCCCTCGTATGTATTCCTGTCCGGATTTGACTCATTGGTATTGAGAATGAATTTAGGGTCGTTTTCAATTCCGAGTATAAGCCCCGCGAGCCATTTGGAAACATCGGCGTTATATGTGCCCGAGGCGAAGCCCGCACGCTCCGGCAGAACCGCGTTTCCCATTATCACATCGACGCAGTTTATCGCGTCGGCTATAAACTCATTCTTTATTTTGAAATTTTCGGCGTAGACATCGGCATAGGCGGTGATGTCGTCCTCATCCATCCAGACGCCGTGAAAAAGGTAAAGCGGGTTCTCGGCGGTGCTGTTGAAATCGTACAGCGCCTGATAGAACTGGGGTCTCATCGTGGTATAGACGCGTATGCAGTTGCAGTTCATATCCGAAATGTATCCGAACCAGCGCAGATAGCTCTCATAGCTTATCGTAAGCTCGCCCGGAAAAAGCCCCGGCTCTCCGGCGCCTATATTCACGCCCTTCCAGAACACCTTTTCCCATTCCTCGGTATCGGGAGAATAAACATAAAAATACTCGCCCTCGGCCTTTACCCTGTAAGATACGCCGTCCTCTACGGCGTAGCTCATCGCGTCTACCCGACCGACCCCGTCGTGACGGTCCCCGCCGAACGAAATGCGGTTTATACCTATTATCTGAAGCCAACCCATCTGAACCATAAAAAGCAGTATCAGAAGTGTGCTTCCGACATACAACAGCCATTTTTTCATGAGCTTTTCCTTTCAGACAAAACATTGAATTCCCTGCGCTTTATCTGTCCCCAGCTTTCCTTGTATTTCCGGTATCGGACTATGCCCGCGAAACGGAAAAAGGTTATCGCCTGACGGTACCCGAAATTCTCAAGAACAGCGTAAAGCGACAGCCGCATCGCCTGATTTGAGGACATACAGCCCTTTCTTGTGTTCTGCTCGAGAATTATCCCGCCTACCGACAGCATAATGCCGAGCATTACCGCGAGCAGGAAATAGAGAATAAAGAAGTACATATTAAGCTCGCCCATTAAAAGCGAGAACGGTATTATGAAATAACCGAGCGTTTCAACCGCTGTGCCGATAAACTCAAAAAGCCAGCTGTACGGTATCGAAAGCAGTCCGACGGTGCGGTAACGCGGGTTGAAGGTCATTACAAAGTGCGCCTTTAAGGTGTCGAAAAGTCCTATCTGCCAGCGGCGGCGCTGGGTTTTAAGGTCAGAAAAGCTCATAGGCCCCTGAGTCCAGCATATCGCCTCCGGACAGAATTTCACCTTGTATTTTCTCTTATGGCTTCGCATAAAGCGGTGTATTCTCACCACTATTTCCATATCCTCGCCTATCGTGTTTGTCCTGTAGCCTCCGGCGTCGATAACTACCTGCTTATTAAAAACTCCGAAAGCGCCTGACACAATAAGCAGCGCCTTGCCCCACGAAAGCCTGCCTGCCAAAAACGAGCGGAAATACTCAACAATCTGAAAGCGCTCGACCATACGTTTGGGCATCTCGAACCGCTTCCATTCGCCCTCCTCTATGACCGAACCGTTTGCTATTCTGACGAAGCCGCCCGCCACAACCGTAGTTGTGTCCTTCAAAAATTCCTCGCCGAGAATCAGCAGCGCGTTGCGCTCTATTCGCGAATCGGCGTCAAGACAGGCGAAAAGCGGGTACTGTGACTGGTTTATTCCGGCGTTCAGCGAATCTGATTTTCCGCCGTTTTCCTTATCTATGTAATAAAGATTGGGATACTCGGTATTGTAATAAACATTATGTATCTCTTTTGTGGGGATTTTTATCTTTACCGCTCCCTCAATGGGATAAAGACCGAACGCTTCTATCATACGGCGGTGCGTCTCATCGGTGGAACCGTCGTTCACCACTATTACCTCAAACTGCGGATAATCGAGCTTCATAAGGTCTTTAATGTTCTTCACGATATTTTCCTGCTCGTTATGCGCGGGGACAATAAGCGATATAGGAAGCAGATTCGGAGAATCCTCATACCTCATATAATCCTCGGATATTTTTCCCTTCGCCTGTCTTCTGACCTTGAAAAGAGCGGCGACAACCTGTATCAGATAAATAACACTGAGCAGCAGGGTATACGCCATACAGAAGTAATTGAAAAACCGTATAAAGCCGCGGACAAAAGTCAGTATTGTCATCTGAGTCCCCCTCCGTTCATATTTATCTGCTTGTAAAGCGCGTTTTTCACCGCGTCAGCCGCATATTTATCGTAACCGCTCAGCACCTTTTCAACGTATACAAGCTGAAAATCTATATTCACTATCGCTTTTGCGGCGGCATTCCTGACCCACCATTCCTCGTCTCTGACAGCCTTCACAAGCGCTTCAAGCGCCCTGCCAGAAGCTATTTTCTCAAGACCGGCTACGGCGGCAAGCCGCACTATCCAGTTTTTATCGTTAAGCGCCGTAATCATTTTCTGCTCATAATCCGGACTTCCGAGCTGCGCCAGCGCCTTTACGCAGGCGATTTTAAGATTATTGTCTTTGGCGGACATTCCATCCGCGTAAAGCGGCGCCAGCTCCTTTATCCGGTCAGAGGTATAAGCCTTTATGCAGGTTGCCCTGATATAGTCGCTGCGTTCATCGAATATCCGCCGTACAAGCTCCGCGCGGTCTCCTGTATACGCCTGAAAAAGCTCAAGCAGCACCCTGTGTGAGTAATAACGGTTGTTTTCGCACTTCTGTGCAAATACCAGCACAGATTCCATGTCCCCCAGCTCCGAAAGTGCCATGGCGGCGTTATACGCGACATCAGCGCGTTTGTTATCAAGCAGCTTTCTTATATCCTCGGTTTTATCCGAAGCGTTGAAATCCGCAAGGCGCCTTACGGCATAGCTTTTTTCGTAATAATTTCCGCTTTCAAGCTGTTTGGAATAAAACTCTATCGGGTCAAGGCTTTCGTAAAGCCGACCGAGCGACGCAAGCTTTTCGGGCGGAATATCTTCCGACCTTTTCATAAGCTGTATAAACTGAACCGACGCCTCGTCCCTCTTAAGCGGGTCGTCTCCTATATATTCAATAAGCGATGTAAGCTCGGTTTCCCTTGACGAAGCGGTGGGTGAGTACAGAAACGCTTCTGTCATGGCGTGAATCCGCGAGTTTATTTCACGCTTCTGAATATCGGTTTCCTCGTTTTTCTTTGAAAGTACGTAAAGCCACAGATATTCCGCGCAAAGCAGCACCGTGAAAATTATTATAAGTGCCGCCGCGAGTATCTCATATGAAAATTCAGCCGTTTTTCTCACCTCCCGAATAAAATGCCGACCGTTATCCTATATCCGAAAAATAGCGTCCTATAATACCGGCGCTTGCTTTTTCCCTTAAGGCGTACCGCACGTCCTCACGCTTCCAGCCGCTTATCTCAAGCCGCTTATAGCCCGCCGACTGCTTTGACTCAGGGAATATATAAGCTGTGTCCATTGTGGATTTGCTGCCTATAAGCAGAGAAAAAATCATTCCGTCCGTAGCCGTGGTCCTGAGCGTACCTCCGTCCTGTCCGCTTATCACAAGCGCGCTCGACGGGTTCGTGAAATTGAGCATAGCCCACGGTATCCGAATTCTCACCGTAACGCCGGTCTGATAAAAATGCGTGTTTGACGATGTGAAGTTTCCGTAATTCAGAACCGATACAATATCATAATCCGCAGTATAGCTTTCTTTCGAGGTATAATTTCCGGTGCTGCGGTTATATGACGAGGCGACATAAAGCGACGCCGAGTTTTTGCTCTCAAACTTAACGGCGTATTCCATTCCCGACTGGCTGTTGGCGTAATACGCGCTGTCGTAATAATACTCTCCGTCGTTGCGCTGATATGTGTCTATTCCTATTATCAGCTCGTTTTCGTCATAGTCTATATCATCTTTGAGCAGTACGGTTATATAAACATAGGTTTCGTTGTACGAAAGCTGCATTTGTCTTATCAGGCTTTTTTCCCCGTTGTCGTTAAGCTGTATCGCCGGACTGTCAGGCTGCACCGACTCGGCGGCGACTATTCCGGTCGTTTCCGCCCTCGCCGTCGTATCCTGCCAGAGCCCGCTCGCGGAAGCCGGAAGAGTATACTCAGCCGACTGCTCGGACACGGCGCTCCAGTTGTCGTTAAGGTCGGCTATAAGCATACCTGCGTATCCCGTATCGTCTGCCGCCCTTAACATTCTGACTATCCCATCGCCCTGCTCAGTTTCGGAAAGTCCGTTTACCGAAGTTTCCTGCTCAAATGTATCGGAGCTCGTCGAAAGACCCGCTTTGTCTATAAGTACCGTTCCTGAACAGAGCTGCTTTACCTGCGCTATGTATCCGCCCCACGCAAAGGCTCCCGAAGCGTCGGAATATTCCGATGAGAAAGCCTCGCTGTTGTCAAGCAGTATGCGGTCGTCGGAGCCGAGTGATACCGAGGTAAAGTAGAGATCCGCCGCAGCTTCGGAAACAGAAATATCCGAAAGATTGAATCCGGCGTGCTGACCCTCGAGCCATTCCGCGCCCTCGAGCCTTTCGGCGCCCGACGTAACGCTTACCGGCTGCATACAGCCGTAGCTGCTTTTCATATAGTCAAGGGCGTAATCGGCAAGCTCGGCGGCAAGCGCCTCCGCCCCGTTTGAAGCGGCGCTTAAATATCTGCCGTCATAATCCGCCTGCGCGTATTCTCCGGAAAGCAGAGCGTCCGACACCTCCGCGTCAAGTCCCGGGTCGATTATATAGGCTATCAGATAAGGCGCGGCGTTATAGGAATACGCCGAATCCTCTCTTGTGCCGTTGCCCTTTATATCTCCCTCGCCGTGGACCGCTCTTACCGTCCCGGCGATATTCTGCTTTATCGCCTCTATTTCACCGAAGCTGTCCTTCGGGTCTATTACGGGCGGTGTCATTATCCCCTGTATCAGATATATCGGAGATTCGGCAGAGCTGTTGTACTCGCAGAGCGCCCTGTAAAATTCCGGCGGCAGAAGGTCATAAGTCCTTACGCAGTTGCCGCCGGTGTTGCCGAGCGCCTTTATAAGCTCCGCGTAAAAGGAATAATCCCTCGAATATTCGTACCTTTCATCTCCGGGAGCCTCGCCGTTTATGTTAAAGCCCTTGATATTAAATTCTTTAAACCCGTCTTCGGTGTAAATTTCCAAACCGTCCTCGGTTACTCTCGCGTTCTGACGTTCTTCGTATTCTTCCCTTTCAATCGGATTTTTTATTATATCCTTAAGTATCTTCTTCATTATCGGCTCGTAGAAGTTCCAGTAAAAATTGGTAACGTCGCCGTCCCTGTCAAATGAGAGAAGCTGAAAAAACTTATCAGCAAACATAAAATTGGATATCTGCCGCTTGGTTGTGTAATCGTTGAAATCACCGGCAAAGTAATAAGCCGGAGCCTCTCCTTCACGTGCGTAACGGGTCACTGCCGCAAAGGTGGTAGTATCGGACACCGCCGCGAGCTCCTCCGCTCCGGTGGAATTTACGTTGAATTCGTAGGTCGCTATCACCTCTGTGGCGTTATCCGCTTCTATAAGCTCAAACCAGTTATAGTAATTAAGCGAATGTCTGCCGAATTCCTTTTTGTATTCATCGGTTACGGATATATTAAGCAGGTTTTTGCTCTGAAAATCGGTTTTTTCCTCAAGTACAATAATATCGCCGTCACCCGAGACAAGCAGTATCCCAGCTCCGGCGCAGTTCCACTCCTGTCCGTACTTCGCACGCCACATATCCGGTGCCCAGTAGGGTACATCTGTCAGGTCCTGAAGATCATATATGTATCTTCCGACCCACCCTGTCGATGAGATTCCGAAAAGATTTTCAAGCTCGCCTTTTACCTTTGCGTCGGTTCCGGTGGTGAGTATATCCTGCTCGCCTATTACGACCGAGCCTGACGAATGGCAGAGCGAAACGGCGTTCATCTCTTCCTCGTTTATGCCTCTGTCATCGTAAATTTCCACTCCGTAAGAGTCGGAAAGGTACAGAAGGTCGGGAACGGTATCCATATCGGTAAGCGACTTGCTTGAGGTGATTCTGTTCGCGCTGTCAAGCACCGGACCGTAATAATCCTTTGTGTGGTCGTAATATTTACCTGTTTCGGGATTTACTATCTTCATATAATCCATAAGCCAGTAAAGCCCTATATGCTTCCGGTAATTATTGGACACGTCTCCGAGATACGACCAGCTGTCCGCCGCGGTGGCAGGCACCGTCTTGTCAAGCACGGCGACGGTAAGTTTTCTTTTGGGCATGAGGTACCAGAAAACAAAGCTCATCATAATAATGAAAATAAGACAGAGCGGTATAAGGAAATACGGCTTTAAAAGATATTTGGCTTTAAATTTCTTCATATGTCTTTATCCTCTGTTATCTGCCTGCGCAGCTCAAAAAGCGAATCGGAGCACTCGAGAAACGCCTCGGCTACCGCCGGGTCGAAAAGCGTGCCCTTGCCCTCCTCTACATATTTTCTTACCTCGTCCTCGCTCCACGGCTTTTTATAGCTGCGTTCGGAAAGCAGCGCGTCAGCCACATCGATTACCCTCACAAGTCTCGCTGCGGGAGCTATTTCTCTTCCGCGCAGTCCCATATAGCCCGTACCGTCAAAATTCTCGTGGTGCTCTCTCGCGATAACGGCGGCGGTTTCAAAGAACGCCCCCTTCTGCAGCGAAAGGATATTGAAGCCCGACTCGGTATGCTGCTTCATCTGCTCAAACTCGTCCTCGTCAAGCGCACTTTTCTTTTCCATTATCCTTTCGGATACCGATACCTTTCCGATATCGTGCGTCATTGCCGCGAGGGATATGAGCCTCGCCTTTTCCTCGCTCATTCCGAGCTTCCTGCAAAGCTCGTACGAAAGCGCAGAGACAATAATAAGATGATTTTTTGTTGCCTTGTATTTCAGCTCCACAACGGCGGCGAGATTTATAAACAGCTCCTCCTGTACATCCGTGACATCCTTTTTAAGGTTAAGGTTCTGGTATGCCGTATACAGGTTCATATAGGCGCTTTTAAGAATATTCTGCATACCTGATGTCACGCCGCACATTATGTTTTCAAAATGTATGACCGCCCCGTGGCTCTCAAGCTGAAAAAGCATATCCGCCGAGGTATTGCCTATAAGCAGCTTTATCGGCTGCGCTTCAAGATGCCTGTATATTTCGGAGTACTCGCACTCCTTTACCGGGCCGCTGTTGAATATCTCGGTAAACTCTCCGTTCTCAAGCAGACCCGCGCAGGTATGTACGTCTACCGTCTCATCGTTAAGCTCCGAGTTTTTTTCTATAATGTCAGACAAGCCGTGCGCGACATCTATGATAAATTCCCTCTCGTTTTTCTGAAGAAACATTTTCGCGATAAGTCCGGTTATATCCTCTATCCACGCGCTGTCCGCGTAAAGCTGGCGTATTCTCTCGTACTTTTTGATATCAAGGTATATTATCTGCCGGCAGTAAATCACGAACATAACGGCGCACATAAATGAAATTCCGCAGATAAACAGATATCCGGACATGAACCCGATCCCGAGAAAGAGCGCGCAGGTATCGTATATACCGATAAGTCCCGAATAAATAAGCAAACCCCTGACATAACCCGCATATGGGACGTCGGCCGAGGCGACGGACGAGAAAACCGCGTTAGCCCTGATTATTATATAAATCTGCGCCGCGGTCATCAGCGCTGCCGCCGCCCTTACCGCCCAAGCGGTTAAAAACACCGGTATTGCCGCGCTTAAAATAATCACGGGTATCAGCACCGCGGTATGCTTTAAAGCGCTTTCGCAGCATATGCAGACAGTGACATACGAAAGCGCAAGCAGCAGCAGCTCCGACAGCTTGAGCGCGCAGAACCAGTAAGGCGAAACAAGCAGCGAGCTGTACTGACCCAAGGAATAGAGCATGGCAGTGGCTCCGCCCGCGAAAACGGTCGCCGACAGCATAAACATTCTCCGCATATGGCGGCTCCTTGCCGCGAGGGTTATGCTTAGCACAAAAATACCCGCGGCGAACAGCATCACGGCCAAAGAAAATCCGAAGCCTATATACCTTGAAAAGCTCTCTCCCGGAGCAATTTCTGCGCTTTCGGTATACGCCCTGAATGAAAACGCCAGCGGCGCGTAGAGATAAATATCAAGCGTCCGTTCCCCACCCGCTTTTATAAGGGCACTGCTGTAAGCGCTGCCCGAAAAGCTGTTTTCTCCGTAGCCGCTGTCAAACAGCGGCTCTCCGTCAAGCTCGGCGCGCAGCGGATTATACGCCGTTTTTACCACTATTCTTATGTCCTCTTTAAGCTCAGGCAAAGTGTACTGAAGCCGCATATAAGGAGCGCCTGATTTGGCGGATACCCTGTTTTCTTCAGTAGCCTGACTGTATTCCGACAGCTCGCCCCTGATTTCGTCCGCCGAAGCCGCGCGGACAAACCTCCATTCGGTTATTTCATTTTCCCTTGCTGGAAGAATATTGTCCGCCGCGAACTGCAAAAGGAAAGTTATCATAAACAGGATAACGGCAGTAAACACCGCGTTCCGGGTCCTGATTCCGGAGGCTTTCAGCTTATTTATTCTGCCTGCCGCCGCGTTATTCGCGGCTGATTTCTTATCCGGCATTTATCATTCCCCCGTTTCAAAGATTAGAATATTTATGTATCATTTTAATCGCGGCTTCCGCCCTGTCCTCCTCGGTGACTATACCCCGGTCCTTCCTGTATTCGTTAAGAATATCGCCGTAATTTTTCTCAAACTCATTTATCTGCTCAATAACCGAGGTCAGCGCCGCGAACGCTTCCTCAAGCCGGTGTTTTGACGCCATATTATATAACCTCCTTATCAGGCGAGCGACGCAATATAATATCCGTTTTTTCCCTTTTTAACCGTTATTTCCGCCGTTCCTGCCGCGTTTTTCTTTTCACTGTCTTCAAAATATGTAATTTGAAGAGTAATTTCACTGTCAGTACCGCTTAAATGTGCCGAAGCGTATACCTGAGCGCTGTAATCAGGCTGCCACATTTCAAAGTAACCGCCGCCGCTGACATACAGATTACTTTGCTTTATATCCTGCTCAAACGAGCCGAACAGCTCTTCAAGCTGACGCTGAATTTCGTCCGCTCCGGCTTTTCTGTAAGTCATCGGCCCTGTTTTAAGGTCCGTAAGACAGCCGCCGTCAGCATACAGATAACAGAAAGCGTACTGTACAGCGGGATTAACAGGCAGTTCGGAAGCCGATGAAAACGAATCGACGGCGGCAAAGTTTTTAAGCTCATAGCCCTGTTTTATGTACCTGAACGGGTCAAAGCCTTCCGGTATATCCGTTCCGGCGGCAACGGTTATCCCGCCGCTGACGAGTGAGCCGTCCTTCGCCGCAGAGGATTCCTCACTGCCGTCCTCAGATGATCCCATCTCAACCTTTCCGCTCACTGTTTCGTAATCCCGCCCCGAAGAAAAATATACCGCCGCCGCGGCAGCGATAACCGCAACCGCGCAGACCGCCAAAATAATAATATTCATTTTTGCTCGCGAATTATGAATATTCATTCTTATACCCCTTTAACCGATGAATAAACGCCGTATTGTTTAACGAAACAAAAAAGGCTGCAGCCGTTCGGAAAAATTCCGTAACAGTTGCAGCCAGACTGGCATAGTAATAAACCTTAGCCTCTAAACTTTGCGTCCCTGGTTTTCACCAAGTTTGCCTATTTTTTTTAATTATATAATACACTGTATATTTTTGTCAATACGTTTTACATGTATTTTTTTAAAGTTTGTGTAGCGTTACAATAGATGTGATACCAAAAAGCATAGAAAAAAGCGATTGAGTCAGTTAGAATTAAGTCACCACAACAACATCTAACGAAAGGACCCAATCGCCATGAATATCTGTATATACGCTTTTGCACCATTCCCCTCCTTTAAAATTGCTGTCTTCGCTCATAATACATTTATGGCATGATTTTCGGTCGCATAGGAACAGATATTTTCTCTCTTTTTCAGGCATATTCCTTCACGTATAATTAAACCATCTCGAAAGGGGTGGTTTAAATTATATCTCCTTTCATAAAATCTTTGGTTATATTTGC
>CALWDJ010000015.1 GCA_944376655.1 uncultured Clostridia bacterium | reverse complement strand
GTATACGGCCTGCGCAGAAAATTTCGTGAGATAGCACTCAGCTTACCTTCTGCTATCCGTTGTGTTCGAGAAGTTGGTTTTTGTTTTGAGGATATCGGGATTGCCCATTTTCAAATAAAAGAAAACAATATTATATGAAGTGAGAACTATGAATATTAAAGAGGTAAAAGAAGGTAAAAAGCAATATCTTAATTTGCTATTATTGGCAGATGAACAGGAAAATATGATAGACCGATATCTTACAAATGGGACAATGTATGTTTTAGAGGATGACGGAGTCAAGGCAGAATGTGTTGTGTTAGATGTCGGTGGCGGAGTGCTTGAAATAAAAAACATTGCCACAGATCCACAGTTTCACGGCAAGGGCTACGGTAAAGCATTGATTGAGTTTATTATCAACAAATATCAGGGCGATTATTCGATATTGCAGGTCGGAACGGGTGACAGCCCATCAACAATTCCATTTTATGAAAAGTGCGGTTTTACCCGTTCTCATATTATTAAGAACTTCTTTACTGATAATTATGACCACCCGATTTATGATGGCGGTGTGAAGCTGACAGATATGGTTTACCTGCGAAAATATTTATTGGAACAAGGTTGTGACTAACATATCCAATGTTAATATGCGTTGCTTGCAGCAACGTCTTGTTCGGAATACAATAATGGTAACGACTGAAAGAAAGGTGGTTATCCATAATGCTGAATGAAAATATTAAATCATTAAGAAAGTCAAAGGGACTTTCGCAGGAGGAACTTGCTATCAAACTAAATGTAGTGCGGCAGACAATTTCTAAATGGGAAAAAGGCTTGTCTGTTCCTGATTCCGATATGCTCATTTCCCTATCGGAAGTGTTGGAAACTCCCGTAAGCACTTTGCTTGGAGAAACGTTTGATGAGCCAAAGCCGGATGATTTAAAAGTGATTTCCGAAAAGCTGGAGGTTATAAATCTTCAGTTTGCCAAAAGGAAAGAGGCGAGACGAAAGATATTTCATTGGGGTTTTATCTCATTGTGTACGCTTACCGTAATTGCTTTTGCGGTTCTATTCGTGCTGAACAGTCCGTATTTGGATTGGGATTACAGTAAGCCCGAAACCGAGGTTATGGGAGTAGGCTTTCACGCATTGGAATGGCTGTTCGTAAGATTAGCACCTATTTTCCTGATTGGCTCAGTTATCGGGGCTGTTTTGACACGAGAGAAAAAGTGAATAATTACAGCGGAGTTTACTGGTCGTCTGAAAAGGATATTTCCTTTTTGGACGGCTTTTTACAATTTAAAAGTAAAAGCACTGACAACTCAGAGAAAAGAACCGTAAACATCAGTTACGTGGTTTGCCCGTAAATCCGAAGCAGAGAAAATATTTGAAAAGGCGGGCAGGGAAGAGAATGATGACATCGAATAGACACGGGACGGTTCTCTGTCTTGATGTACTGAAAAAATTATGATAAAATATCATCTGCAATTAAAAAAGGAGAATAAACAATAATGATAATTGAAACTGAAAGACTTATTCTGCGGCCGTTTACGGAAAATGACGCGGAAGATGTGTATGAGTATTTGAAATCACCCGAGGTTAACTGCTTCGCTTGTATGAAGCTCAGCTCGTTAAAGGAAGCTGTACAAGAGATGAAAAGGCGTGTTGGTGAAACAGAGTATTATTTTGCAATAATCCTGAAGGAATCAGGAAAAGTAATCGGAGAGATAGAAGCATATCCGGAAAGCGGGGAACCGCATTCGGACGTTAATGCAGTTAAAGATACATTCAGTCCCTGCTGGATGCTGAACGCGGAGTATCAGGGAAAAGGCTATGCGTTTGAGGCGGCGCACGCTTTCTTTGATTACCTTTTTAAGGAGAAAGGGGCAAGGCGCATTTACGCGTATACAGAGGATTATAATCTGCCGAGTCAGCACTTGTGCGAAAAGCTCGGTATGAGAAAAGAAGGGCTGTTTAAGGAATTTGTTTCCTTTGTGAATAATCCCGACGGAACACCGCGCTATGAAAATACATATCAGTATGCCATATTAAAAAAAGAATGGCATGATAGCTAATGCTTTTTTTGCCTATAACCGCGGCGGTCACCTGAATCAGCGTTACTGCGAAATAAATCCCTTTTTAAAATTTCATCACTGTTACAGGCAAGGGAAATTATGATCCGACACAGCGTTTTCCCGAACGACTGTACCGGAAGCGGGGGAGAGACCGCCGTAATAATGAAACAAAAAAAGTCCCGTTTTAAAACGGGACTTTTGGAGGCACCACCCAGAATCGAACTGGGGAATAAAGGTTTTGCAGACCTCTGCCTTACCGCTTGGCTATGGTGCCGTGTATTTTCTTAAAAAAAGGACGCTTAAGTGATTTTAAGCGTCCTGTGGAGCGGATTACGAGGCTCGAACTCGCTACCTCCACCTTGGCAAGGTGGCGCTCTACCAGATGAGCTAAATCCGCATATGGTGCCTCCGGTCGGAATCGAACCAACGACACGGGGATTTTCAGTCCCCTGCTCTACCGACTGAGCTACAGAGGCAAATGGGCAATGGCGACCTGGATGGGGCTCGAACCCACGACCTCTAGCGTGACAGGCTAGCGTTCTAACCAACTGAACTACCAGGCCACAATGGTGGGAACAACAGGGCTCGAACCTGTGACCCTCTGCTTGTAAGGCAGATGCTCTCCCAGCTGAGCTATGCTCCCGATTGTGTACCGCCCGGTTTGCTGTACCACTCACCGGCGACAAGCAATATATTACCATAAGACATTTATTTTGTCAAGTACTTTTTTTACTTTTTATTAGATTTTGTATCTCATCTTTTGTAAAGGTATATTTCTTGCCGCAGAAGTCGCATCTTACTTCAGTGTTCTCCTGCGCAGACGCCATTTCATTAAGGTCATCGGTCGAAAGGGAAGCGAGAACCTTTTCGGTGCGCTTTCTTGAACAACGGCATTTGTATACCGGTTCTTCGGTGTAAAGAATTTCCACATCGAATCCTGAAAGCACGCCCTTTACGATTTCCCCGATGCTTTTTCCCGAATCGAGCTGTTCTGTTACCGGCGGGGCGTTTTTGAGATTTTCCTCAAGCCGGCTTATTGTGTCTTCGTCCGCCGCCGGAAGCAGCTGGATTATATAACCGCCGGCTTTTTTTACTGTAAGGTCGGGACTTACAAGCACGCCGAGGGCGCATACAGTCGGTATCTGTTCACTTACAGCGTAATACGAGGTTATGTCCTCAGCAATTTCGCCGGATACAATCGGTACAAAGCCGTTGTAAGGCTCTTTCATTCCGAGGTCCTTCATAACAAAAACATTTCCGTCTTTTCCGACAGCGCCGCCCACGTTGAGCTTGCCGTCCGCCCTGAGCGGAATTTCGACAACCGGATTGCCGACACAGCCCCTGACATTGCCTGACGAATCGGCGGAAGCCGTAAGCGCTCCCGCGGGACCGCCTCCGTCAATCTTTACGGTTATAGTGTCGTCCTTTCCTTTAAGCATATTTCCCATCATCGAAGCGGCTGTCAGCAGTCTTCCGAGGGCTGCGGTGACGACCGCCGAGGTCTTGTGGAGCTGCTCGGCTTTTGCCGCTATATCGGTACTGTCTATTGCCGACGCCATTACCGCGCCGTCGCTTGTTATACATCTTATCAGCTTACCCATTTTTTGTTTCCTTTACTTTCCTTGTTATGTAAAGAGCGCGCTCGGTTCTTTCGGCTGCCGGCTCATCGCTCATATCGTCGAGAACCGCCACAGTTTCAAGTCCGGCGGCTTTAATCGCCGTGTCAAGCTCTTCAGGCGTATAGGCGCGTTCGGAAAAATCCTCGCTGCTTCTTTTGTAAGTTCCGTTTTCTTCTACAAAAAAGTCAAGATAAATATCTGTGACAAGGCTTTTTTCATCGGTCGAGTTTCGCCATGTGCAGAAAATATTATCCTCTTCTATAATAAATGTATTGTCAGCAAGTATGTTTTTATGCTTGAAAACCGTATTTACATCAAAAATAAAAAGTCTGCCGGTCTCAAGAAAAAGCGTGACGCGGGAAATTGCCCGGCAAAGGGTTTTGTAATCGGTAATATGGTTAAGACTGTCCATACAGCATACGGCGCCGTCCACAGTACCGTAAAGGTCGAGCTTTTCAGCTTTCTGGCAGAGGAAAAGCACGTCTGTGCCGAGTGCGGAAGAATTAGCACGCGCTGTTTCCAGCATTTCCTCAGACATATCCACTCCTATTACTTCAAAGCCTTTAAGCGCGAACTGGTTTGAGAAGCCGCCTGTGCCGCAGGCGACATCAAGCAGCAGGGTGGGGCGCCTGTCGTATTTCTCAAACAGCTTTATCAGCCTTGAGGTTCTTGAACGGTAATCCACATCGCTCATAAGCCGGTCATATACTTCCGCGAAACTCGTGTAGCTGCCCATCTGATTTTCTCCCTCACAAACGCGTATATTTTCCCTGACATTCTAACACATAAGAGAGATAAAGTCAAACTGTATAAAGGGGGATAATTCGGCGTTTTTCACACTTGAATAAATTGTCGGAAAATGTTAAAATCAATTTGGCTTAAAATGTGGGGGGAGATGGAAAGATGAACAGTGTAAAAATACTGCACTGCGCGGATATACATATAGGCGCCGCGGAGAGCTTTTTGGGCGCAAGGGCGGATTCGAGACGGTACGAGACCGTGCTTACGTTTGAGAGAATAATCGATACCGCTGTAAATGCCGGTGTTGACGTCGTCGCGGTGGCGGGCGATCTTTTTGACTCGAACACGGCGGACGCGAGGCTTTACAGACCGGTGCTTGAAAAAATTGCCTCTGTTCCCGATATTAAAGTATTATTTGCGGCGGGCAATCACGACCCGCTTTTATCTTCGTCTCCTTTTTTGAAAAATAAAAATCCCGGAAATCTTTATGTTTTTCCGGAGCACGACCACTGCTTTACTTTTGACGATATAAAGCTGCGGGCTTACGGCAGGTCGTTCGGCAATGTTTATATGCAGGGCGAGCAGTCATTCGGCATTACCCCTCCTGACGATGAATATGTGAATCTTATGGTGCTCCACGGCGAGCTTACCGGTGACCTTTCGTCGCAGTACAACGCGGTGACCGCTGAATTTATAAAAAATTCCGGAATGGATTATATCGCTCTCGGTCATATACATAAGCGTACCGAGCCGCAGAAATCAGGAAATACTTATTATGCCTACTGCGGCTGCCCTGAGGGACAGGGCTTTGACGAGACGGGGGAAAAGGGCGTTTATGTCGGAACGGTAGGGAAATCCCTTTGCGCGCTTGAGTTTATACCGCTCGCCAAGCGTCGCCATTTCCATATTAAAACCGATGTGATCGGACTTGCCTCGCAGGCGGAAATAGTAAATAAAATTGCAGAGGATATAAAGAATACGGCAGGAAGCGGCTGGGAGGAAAATCTTTATAAAATTGAGCTTGCAGGCGGCGTGAAGGAAGGTATTGACGTCAATACAGCAGAAATTATAGCGAGAATTTCAGATACCGTGTATTACGCGAAGGTGAAGGACAGTACCGTTCCGGCGCTTGATATAGAGCAGCTCGCGTCTGAAATATCGCTTAAAGGTCTTTTTGTGAAAAATATGCTTTCCCGTATGGAAAACGCTTCGAAGGACGAAAAAGAGGAGCTTGCGGCGGCGCTGCGGCTCGGTCTTAAAGCCTTTGATTCAGAGGTGGCTTACAGTGAAGATTAAAAGCGTTTATATCTCCGCGTTCGGGGGACTTGAGGATAAAAGAATAGATTTTACGGACGGCTTAAATGTTTTCTACGGTGAGAACGAAAAGGGCAAAACCACCGTTATGAATTTCATTAAAATGATGTTTTACGGTACTGTCAGGGGCTCCGCGCAGATTTCAAAGGATATAAGGAAAAAATATACGCCGTGGAGCGGAAAGCAGATGGCGGGCAGCGTTGATTTTGTCCTTGACGGAAAAAATTACAGGCTTGAGCGCATTTTCAAGTCTTCAAACAGTACCGATAAGGTAAATCTTATAGACCTTGACCTCGGTGTATCAAAGCCTGCCGACGGCTCTGTGGGCGAGAAACTTTTCGGGATAAGCTCGGCGGCGTTTGAGCGCAGCGTTTATATAGGCCAGACCGGTGCGGCTGAAAATCTTCAGGCGGCTAACGGGGAAATAAACGCCAAGCTCTCCAATATGGTTTCAACCGGCGATGAAAGCGTTTCGTATGAGACGGTAAAGTCGAGACTTGAGAAAGCGAGAGACGCTCTTAAATCAAGAAGCGGAAGAATAGGCGGGTACGATAAAAATATAAAGCGAATCGGGGAGCTTAAAGAGCAGTACGGGCGCGCGGCGGCTCTTTACGCGGAATATGACGGCTTTAAAGCAAAAGCCGACAGGCGGCGGGCTGAAATAGCGGAAGAGCTTAAAAAGGCCGCCGGGATAAAGCAGCGGCTTGATAAACAGCAGGATATAAGAAATGCCGCCAAGCTGCGCGAATATCTTGATAAAAAGTCAGAGCTTGACGAGCTTAACCGTGAGCTTGTGCTTTCGGACGGTCAGTGCGCGGACGAAAGCTTTGTAAAAAAAGTTAATTTCTGTATCGGCAAATTTGAAAGCGCTGACAGCCGGCTTGCGGAAAAAGGCAGAGAAGTAAGCCGGCTTAAGGATATTATCGAAACCGCCGAAACCGCCGATAACGGGGATACACCCGAAAAAATAAAAGCGCTCGACAGGGAAACCGAGTCGCTTAAAGCTGAAAGGGAACGCATCGACGAAGCGATTGCGAAATCGGAGCGTGAAATCGCGCTTAAGGAGTCGGAAGCGGAAAAGACGGAAAGTATACGCAAGGCGGTAAATGTACCGCTGATTGCCGCGGCGGTTGTTTTCGCCGCCGCCTCTGCCGTTTTCGGCGTGATAAGCATTATTCCCGCAGCGGTCATTCTCGCTGCCGCGGCGGCCGTCTTCGCTGTCGCAGGCTTTTTGCTGCGCCCTGAGAACAAGGAAAAAATCGGTAAATTCAGGTCAGAGCTTGAAAGCCTGAGAAATGAAAACATGGAGTTGAAAAACCAAAAAGAAGCCGCAGAACGTGAATTTTCCGAAAAAACCCGCATACTTGCCGAACTGAAAGCGGCAGCAGAGGCGGGAAAATCGTACGCGAAGCAGCAGGCGCTGAATCTGGAGGCGCTCAAAAGGGAAGAAAACGAGCTTAAAGTACTGGCGGACTCTGAACTAAATACCTTAAAAGGCATTTTCGGACGTTACGCCGATGCTGACAGTATTGAGGAAATCAAAGCCGCCCTTGAAAAAATATCGGAAAAAGCAAATAAGCAAAAACAGATAAAACAGCAGCTTAATTATATCGCCAAGGATATCGGCAATATTTCGTATGAGGCTGCCCGGCAAAAGCTGTCTGAAATGAGCGTGACAGAAACGGACGATACCGATTTTGAGGCGCTCAAAGCCGAATACGCGGAGCTTTGCGACAAAATAACCGCCGAAAGGGAAGAGCTTATTTCGGCGGAGACCAAGGCACGCACACAGCTTGAAAACACGGAAAATCCCGATGCCGTATCAGACAGAATAAAAGAGCTTCAGACTAAAGCGGAGGAACAGGATAAATTCTGCCGCACGGCGGAAAAGGCACTTGAGGTTTTGCTTGAGAGCTTTACGGAACTTCGGCGGGATTACGGCTCGGAGCTTGAAAAAAGGGCGGGATCGGTTTTCGGCGGCCTTACCGGCGGTAAATATACGGGTATGAGAATCTCAAATTCATTTGATATTTCGGTCGAGAAAAAGGACGAATTCGGCGAAAAAGAGGTCGCGTATTTAAGCAGCGGCACGGCGGATCAGGCTTACTTGAGCTTAAGACTTGCCCTTTCCGAGCTGATGTTTGAGGGAGCGGAGAGACTTCCGGTAATTATGGACGATGTACTTATACAGTATGATGACCGGCGCATGGAAACCGCTGTCAGATATCTTTCCGAATATTCCGCTAACGGGCAGACCGTTATGTTCACCTGCCGCGACTCGGTTTTCGAGGCCGCGGGCAAGGCCGGTGCCGCCTGCCGCCGGCTCTGATATCTTAAATTCAAAAATATAAACGTCGGGAGTTAAATTCCGGGGAGATGCAGAAATGAGTACAGCAAAAACAATAAATATGACCGAAGGCCCGCTTTTGGGAAAGATACTCAAATTTGTGCTGCCGCTTATGGTGACAAACATACTTCAGGTTCTATACAATGCGGCGGATATGATAGTAGTAAGCCTTTCCGACGAGCCTGACGCCGTCGGGGCGATAGGAGTCACATCGGCACTTATAAATCTTTTCGTGAATATATTTATAGGCTTTTCGGTAGGCGCCAATGTTGTGGTGGCAAGACACATAGGCGCGAAGAATCCCGAAAGGGCGGAAAAGGCGGTTCATACATCGATTCTCGTAAGTCTGATATTCGGCTTTGCGGGCGGTATAGTGGGAATAATATGCCAGCGTCCGATACTTTTTTTAATGGGAAACAGCGGAAAGCTGCTTGAGCTTTCAATGGTATATACCACAATATATTTTATCGGGACCCCTTTCCTTTCCCTTACAAACTATATCGTGGCTATTCTGAGAGCGGAGGGAGACACAAAAACCTCTCTGTTTATAATGTCGGGTACGGGTATACTCAACGTTATACTTAATCTGTTCTTTGTCATTGTTGTCGGAATGTCGGTGGACGGCGTGGCGCTTGCCACAACGATCTCAAACGCTGCGTCGGCGGCAATACTTCTGATTTATCTGTCAAAGGATAAGGGTATGTGCCGTTTTTCCTTTAAAAAGCTCAGAATGGATTTTGCGTCGTTTAAAAGTATAATTTATATCGGACTTCCGGCCGGCGTGCAGGGCGCCCTTTTCTCGCTTTCCAATATGATTATCCAGTCATCAATCATAAAGGTGAACAGTATGCTGACACCGGCGGGTCTTGACTATGAGCCGGTCGTAAAGGGCAACTCGGCCGCGGCGAACCTTGAAAACTTCGCTTATACCGCAACAAACTCGGTTTATCAGGCGTCAATAACCTTTACGGGTCAGAATGTCGGCGCCGGGAAGTTTAAAAGAGTGGCGTCGGTTATGAGAAACTGCTATTTTATCACCTTCTGCATAGCCGTGGTAGCCGCCGGACTTCTGATATTCTGCAAGAATCCGCTTTTGTCGCTGTACGGCGTTGTCAACGGAGCGGCAGGCTCGGGCGAGGCAATAGCATATGACTCGGCCGTAACGCGTATAATGTGCATTTTCCCGCTCTATTTCCTCCTTGCTTTTATGGAAGTCGGCTCCGGAGTACTGCGCGGACTCGGAAGATCCGCAACATCTACACTTGTAAGCCTTGTCGGCTCCTGCATATTCAGGATTATATGGATTTATACGGTTTTTGCCGCCGTACCGACGCTTATCGTCATATACGTTTCATATCCGGTTTCGTGGGGACTTACCGCCGCCATGCACTTCATATGCTGCATTGTTGTGCGCAGAAAGCTGATGAGGACACGGAAAGCCGCCGCAGAGTAGCAGGCACGGTATAAAAGAACCTGAATATAAGCTGAAAAAAATGCTTTACAATTTTGTATTGCCGTGATATAATAATAAGGCTTCCGTATACTGCGCATAAGGCGTCTGCCCGAAAGGGATTCACTGTGACCTTACGCCCGGTTTGCGGGGAATATGTAAAAGGAGTGAAAAAATGACAAAAGATCAGAAGCAGCAGATTATTACCGATTATGCCGTTCATGAGGGAGACACCGGTTCTCCGGAGGTGCAGATAGCTCTTCTCACCACCAGAATCAACGAGCTTAACGCTCACCTTAAGGTTCACCCGAAGGATCGCCATTCTTACCGCGGCCTTCTTAAAATGGTAGGTCACAGAAGAAACCTTCTGGCTTATCTGCAGAAAAACGATATTGAAAGATACCGTGCTATCATCAAAAAGCTCGGAATCCGTAAGTAATCCGTACATTAAAGGCAGACCGGTGTTTTCATTCGGTCTGCCTTATTGTAATATTAAAAAGAGATTTTCGCGGTTTAGCGGTAAATCGGGCGCCTGAAATCGGTCGGACGCCGGATTTATTGCTAACCGGAAGTCTCTTAAAAATCGAAAGGAGATTTCAAAAATGTTTGAAAACTACAAGGTTTACGAAACAGAGCTTGCGGGCAGACCGCTTAAGCTCGAAACCGGTATGATGGCGCAGCTCGCCAACGCTGCCATAATGGCAAGCTACGGCGAGACCAAGGTGCTCTGCACCGTTACCGCCTCCGCAAAGCCGCGCGAGGGAGTTGATTTCTTCCCGCTTTCGGTTGATTACGAGGAAAAAATGTACGCTGTCGGCCGTCTTCCCGGCTCTTTTACAAGACGTGAGGGAAGAGCAAGCGAAAAAGCCATACTCGCTTCCCGCTGCATAGACCGCCCTATCCGTCCGCTTTTCCCGAAGGATATGAGAAACGACTGCTCGGTTGTGGCTACCGTAATGTCGGTTGACCCGGACTGCTCGCCGGAGGTTGCGGCGGCTATCGGTGTATCCGCAGCTATCGCTATTTCCGATATCCCGTGGGCGGGCCCGATTTCAAGCGTAAATGTCGGACTGGTTGACGGTGAAATAATCATCAACCCAACTCTTGAGCAGCGCGCCGTATCAGACCTCAATCTTACCGTTTCTTCCACCGAGGATCTTGTGGCTATGATCGAAGCCGGAGCCAATGAGGTATCAGACGAGCTTATGTTTGACTGCATTATGGCAGGTCACGAGGCTAATAAGGAAATAGTAAAGTTTATAAACGGAATAGTAGCTGAAATAGGTAAGCCGAAGTTTGAGTTTGAATCAAACGATCCCGATCCGGAAATCCTTAAGGAAATTGAGGATTTCTGCATAGAAGACGTCAAGAAAGCGCTTGACACCGATGACAAGAATGTCAGAGACGCCGCGCTTCTTCCGATATACAACGCGGTTCACGAGAAGTTTGATGAGAGGTTTGAGGGCTGCGAGGGCAAGATAGAGGAAATTCTTTACCTTGTTCAGAAGCATGTCGTAAGAGACTGGCTCAAAAACGAGAAAAAGCGTGTTGACGGAAGAGGAATAGATGAGATACGTCCGCTCAACGCCCAGATTGACCTGCTTCCGCGCGCGCACGGCTCGGGTATGTTCACAAGAGGACAGACCCAGGTGCTTTCGGTTGCTACTCTGGCTCCCGTAAGCGACGCTCAGAAGCTCGACGGTCTTGACGAAGAGGTTTCAAAGAGATATATCCATCATTATAATTTCCCGTCCTACTCTGTCGGCGAGACCAAGCCGTCAAGAGGTCCGGGACGCCGAGAGATAGGTCACGGAGCGCTTGCCGAAAAGGCTCTTGTTCCGGTTATCCCGAGCGTTGACGAGTTCCCGTACGCTATCCGTGTCGTGTCTGAGGTGCTTTCATCAAACGGCTCCACCTCACAGGGATCTATCTGCGGCTCTACCTTGGCGCTTATGGCTGCCGGCGTGCCGATTAAGGCTCCCGTTGCCGGAATTTCCTGCGGACTTATCACAGGGGACGACGGTGTATACGGCGACTTTATGACTATGGTCGACATTCAGGGACTTGAGGATTTCTACGGCGATATGGACTTCAAGGTTGCCGGAACTCATAAGGGAATAACCGCTATCCAGATGGACCTTAAGGTACACGGACTTACTCCCGCCATAATAAAGGAAGCGTTTGCAAAGACCCATAAGGCGCGCGACTATATACTTGACGAGGTAATGCTCAAGTGTATCCCCGAGCCCCGTAAGGAGCTTTCAAAGTACGCTCCTAAGATGGTCACCACCCAGATCAGCCCCGACAAGATCGGCGATGTTATCGGTAAGCAGGGCAAGGTTATTCAGTCCATTCAGGAGCAGTGCGACTGCACTATCAACATTGAGGAAGACGGTCATGTTTATGTTTCCGGGCTTGATATTGAAAAGGCGAAGCAGGCTGTTTCAATAGTAGAGCTTATCGCCAACGACCCTGAAATCGGCGCGATTTACAGCGGTAAGGTTACAAGACTTATGAGCTTCGGAGCGTTTGTCGAAATCGCTCCCGGAAAAGAGGGACTCGTCCATATATCAAAGCTCGATGTCAAGAGAGTGGATAAGGTTGAGGACGTTGTAAACGTAGGAGACCAGGTAATAGTAAAGGTCATCGAGATAGACGATCAGGGCAGAATCAATCTCTCCCGCAGGGACGCGCTGGTTGAGGTCAACGGCGCGGTTGTAGAGCCTGACGCAGACGATGTTCCGCAGCCAAAGAACCAGAAGCGCGAGGGACGCGGCAGAGAGCGCAAGGGCTTTAAAAAGCACGACTGATTTTTTTGTGCGCAACCGCCCTCAACGAAAATATTAAACTGTAAAACGCAAAAGCAGCTGTACGGTTATTACCGTCCGGCTGCTTTTTGAATATATGAATTTTTTTCGGCTTAATTTTTACTTTAATCAGAAGTGTACCGTTTTTCCGTCATATGAAACGTCAAAACCGTATTTGGCGGCTTCGGTAAGCATTTTGTCATAATCGGCAATACCGTTGTGCGAAAAGTGATTTAAGCAAAATACAGTTCCGCTGTCAGCGGTTCCCGTATTTTCAAGCATATCACGGAATTCACGGCACGTATCAAGACCTAAATGTCCGCTGCGCCAGCCTGTGAGCATACCCCCTGTACAATCTACCGATACAAAATTAAATTTAATGCCGCTTTCTGAAAGCCAGCTCCAGACGTTATCCTCAAAAATTCCCGTATCATGAGCATACAGCATAGTCGAGATTCCGTCAGAAATAATATAAACCACAGGCTGAAGCTCTGCCGCGTGGTTGGCAGGCAGGGGAGTGATTCTGTATTTTCCCGCCGTAAACTCTGAAAATGGTTTTACAAGAACAGATTCAATTCTGGCCTCGTTGGACAGATTGTATTCATTTATCATTTTGTCTGTTTCCTTTTTTACGGTTTCGGTGCCGTATATGGTCAAAGGAATATTATCGGTCACAACTGCATAAGCGGCTTCACGCATTTCAAAATCAGCGGGATAAAAATGGTCGCTGTGCGGATGGGTGATAATGCAGTGGCGTATTTTTTTGAAATCAAGACCGTATGTCAGAACGTGGAAGTATGTATCGGCAGGAAAGTCGATAAGCAGCTCGTCGTTTATTATTGCCTGAGAGCGTGTGCGGATGTTTTTTCCGCCTTTTTTTCTCGCGTTTTCACATGCTTTGCAGGCACAGAAAATACCGGGAAAACCTTCGGCGGCAGCTGTTCCGAGATATTGCAGTTTCATTGTAATCACCGTCTTTTCAATTTTCTATTATTATATCATTTTTGTACATTTATTCAATAGTTTATACTTGCTTGTTTTTTTCAAAAAGTTTTTGTTCCGTTCTGTATCTGTAAACAGACGGAGATGTTCCGGTTTCTCTTTTGAAAACATATGAGAAATACGGCTGTGAGGAAAATCCGAGCTTTTCCGCTGTTTCAGATACGCTGTTGCCGTTTTCAAGAAGGCTCGAGGCGGTATTTATCTTCATTTTAAGAAAATATTTGTGTACTCCCATTCCGGAATATTTCAGAAAGGTACGTTTGAGAAGGGAAACGCTGACCGAACAGCAACAGGCGATATCGTTTACCGACAATTCCTTATCGAGATTCCCGTTCATAAAATTTACCGCGTCAGAAAAAACGGCGGCATCCGGACTTTCTGAAATAACAGACGCAATATTTCGCTCACACAGCGAAAGAAAAATCCGGTATATATATGAAACTGCCATCTGTGAGTAGGAATCCGATTGTTCAAATAAAAGAATATAGTTTTTTTCACGGCCGCCTGTATCGGAGTTTTCTTTTCTCAAAAAATCCGTAAAATCGTTCATATAGCCTTGCTGGACGTTGTCAAGCAGGAACATTTTATTTTTGAAAAAATCGGATATATCCGATTTCATTGAAAACGAGAAAATAAGGAGAGATGTCGTTGAGGTTGAGGTAACGTCAAATTTATGTATTTCAAGCGGCTTGTGAAAAATAAGATTGCCGGCAGTCATTTCATATATGCGTCTGTTTGACGAAACACGCAGAGAACCGCTTATAACGTAAACACACTCCCAGAAGTTGTGGCTTTCTCCCGCAAACGAAAAGCCGCTTTCATATTCAGCCTCAAAAAGTGAGTACATTTCAGTTATATGTATTTTCTCACGAACTTTATATGAATGCCACATAATATTGCCTCCTGAACTAAAATCTAATATTTAATGGCTTTTTTGGTATTGTTATATGATTATCAGTATGATTTAATAATAATAAAGTTATTACCGAAAGTAAAGAAAAACTTGAATGGAGCGTTATGAATGAAAAACATAAGCATAGGCTTTATTGGTCTCGGACAAAGGGGGTATTCTTTACTCAAAAGCGTTGTTCTGCCCATGGGCAGGGCAAAAATTACGGCTGTGTGCGATATTTACGAGGACAGGGCCAAGGCGGCTGCCGATGCTGTTGTTTCATCCGGCAATGCCGCTCCTGCGGTATACACCGATTACAATGCGCTTTTGAATGACGAAAACGTTAATACGGTTGTTATAGCCGCCGCATGGGAAGTACATACCGAAATAGCCGTAAAGGCGATGAGAGCGGGAAAGGCTGTTGCGATGGAGGTCGGAGGAGCGTACACCGTTAAGGAATGCTGGGAGCTTGTTGAAACGTATGAAAGCGCAGAGGTGCCGTTTATGTTCCTTGAGAACTGCTGCTTCGGCAGACGTGAAATGATGGCGCTTAATATGGTCAAAAAAGGTCTTTTCGGGACGGTGGTGCACTGCTCCGGCGGTTATCAGCACGATTTGAGGACGGAAATTTCCTCGGGAAGAGAAAACCGTCATTACAGGCTGAGAAACTATCTCTCGAGAAACTGTGAGAATTACCCCACGCATGACCTCGGTCCGATTGCCCGTATACTCAACATAAATCACGGCAACAGAATGCTTACGCTTTCATCAACCGCCTCTAAGGCTGCAGGACTGCACGAATATATCCTGAAAAACAGACCTGATGATGATTTTTTAAAAAATTCCGTCTTCGCACAGGGGGATATTATTACCACTGTAATTAAATGCGCCGGCGGGGAAACGGTAGTTCTGACCCTTGATACCACGCTTCCGAGATATTACTCACGCGGGTTTACGGTGCGTGGAACAGCCGGAATGTACGAGGAGTGCACCGATTCGGTATTTCTCGACCGCGCGGAGGATATAAAACACGATATGGACTGGCGGAAAAGCTGTAACGGAAACGCCGAAAGCTATGCCGAGGAGTATGAGCATCCGGTCTGGCGGGAGTATATAAAGAGCGGTGTGCAGGGCACGCATGACGGTATGGACTGGCTTGAGTTCAAGACATTTTTTGACTGCCTTGAGAACGATGAGCCTATGCCGGTAGACGTATACGACGCAGCAAGCTGGATGGCTGTAACCGCTTTGTCGGAGCAGTCGGTCGCACACGGCGGTGAGGTTATGCACATACCGGATTTCACAAAAGGAAAATGGGCGCTGAGCCTTGCCGGTGATTCAGCAGAAAATTAAGCCGGATTTTCATTTTGAATAAAAATAAAAACGGACACATTATTGAGCATGTCTCAAAATGCGTCCGTTTTTTAATTAAGCCTTAAGAATTACTTATTAAGCGCTTCGTTTACCGCAACCGCGCAGGCAACGGTCATACCGACCATCGGGTTGTTTCCGGCGCCTATAAGTCCCATCATCTCAACGTGAGCCGGAACAGAGGAGGAGCCGGCGAACTGAGCGTCGGAATGCATACGTCCCATTGTATCGGTCATACCGTAGGAAGCAGGGCCTGCCGCCATATTGTCGGGGTGGAGTGTACGGCCTGTGCCGCCGCCCGAAGCCACCGAGAAGTACTTTTTGCCCATCTCAATGCACTCTTTCTTGTAGGTGCCGGCAACCGGGTGCTGGAAACGGGTCGGGTTGGTTGAGTTTCCGGTGATGGAAACGTCAACGCCCTCGTGGTGCATTATAGCGACGCCCTCACGGACATCGTCCGCGCCGTAGCAGCGAACCTTTGCGCGCTCGCCCTTTGAGTAAGCAATTTCCTCAACTATTGAGAGCTTTCCGGTGTAATAGTCAAACTTGGTCTGAACATAGGTAAAGCCGTTTATTCTCGAAATAATTTTGGCGGCGTCCTTTCCGAGACCGTTGAGTATTACGCGCAGCGGCTCTTTACGGGCTTTGTTGGCGCTCTTCGCAAGACCGATAGCGCCCTCCGCAGCGGCAAATGATTCGTGACCGGCGAGGAACGCAAAGCACTTTGTCTCATCGCGCAGAAGCATTGCGCCGAGGTTTCCGTGACCGAGACCGACCTTTCTGTCGTCGGCAACAGAGCCGGGAATGCAGAAGGACTGAAGTCCGAGACCGATTTTCTCTGCAGCCTCGGCGGCGCTCTTTACGCCGTCCTTAAGAGCGATGGCGCATCCGACAATATAAGCCCATGCGGCATTCTCAAAGCAGATAGGCTGAATGCCCTTTACTATGCCGTAAGCGTCAACTCCGGCCTTGTCGCAGATTTCCTTCGCATCTTCGATAGAGGAAATACCGTGCTTGCTAAGCTCGGCGTTGATCTGATTTATTCTTCTTTCATAACTTTCAAATAAAGCCATTATAAGTTTACCTCCCTCTTATTCTTCGCGCGGGTCGATAAGCCTGGCAGCGTCATCAACACGTCCGTACTGGCCGCTTGCCTTTTTCATGGCTTCGTTAGCGTCCATACCTTTTTTGATCATATCCATCATTTTGCCGAGATGAACAAACTTGTAGCCGATAATAGCTCCCTCTTCGTCAACGGCAATGTGGGTGACATAGCCTTCAGCAAGCTCAAGATAGCGGGGTCCTTTGAGCTTTGTGGCGTATGTTGTACCTACCTGTGAGCGAAGACCCTTTCCGAGGTCCTCAAGTCCCGCGCCGATCGGCAGTCCGCCCTCAGAGAAAGCGGTCTGTGTGCGGCCGTATACTATCTGGAGGAACAGCTCGCGCATAGCGGTATTGATAGCGTCGCATACAAGGTCTGTATTGAGCGCTTCAAGAATGGTTTTGCCTACGAGTATTTCCGAGGCCATAGCAGCTGAATGGGTCATTCCCGAGCAGCCGAGAGTCTCAACAAGAGCCTCTTCGATTATACCGTCCTTTACATTGAGGGTCAGCTTGCAGGCGCCCTGCTGGGGAGCGCACCAGCCTACACCGTGAGTAAGACCGGAAATATCCTTTATTTCCTTCGCCTGTACCCATTTGCCCTCCTCCGGAATCGGAGCGGGGCCGTGATAGGCTCCCTTGATGAGGGGACACATGTTTTCTACTTCTTTTGAATAGTTCATATATGTACTCCTTTCGGTGGCACGGAAAACCGCGCCGGTTTAGTCGCATTTACAAAATTCGACCATACACATATATTATAACAAAGCCTTGCCGAAAAGACAATAGTTTATGTTAAAAAAAAGACAACCAGGAAACTTCTTTATTTTATATAAAATAATACTTGATTTTTTTAATACGGTGTGGTAATATATTTTTATCATGTGACGGAAAGGTGAGTGGGGCAACCCGCTCACTTTTATTATGCGCTGTACACGGAGGTAAGTTTTATGGCGAATGCGGCCGAAAAGGTTTTCAGACTTATAGGCGATGCGGTCGAGGCGCAGGGAGTAAATCTCTGGGACGTCAGGCTTGTAAAGGAGGGCGCCTCATGGTATCTGAGAATATTTATAGACAAGCCGGAGGGTATAAGCATTGACGACTGCACCAATGTTTCCCACGCGGTTGAGCCTATAATTGATGAGGCTGACCCGATTGATATGTCTTATTATCTTGAGGTATGTTCTCCCGGAGTAGAAAGGGAGCTTACAAGACCGCAGCATTACACGGCTTGTGAGGGCGAAAAGGTAAAAATAAAGCTTTACCGACCGGTGGACGGGATAAGGGAATTTACCGGAGTGCTTCAGCCGGCGGACGGAAAAGCAGTAATTGAGAGCGGCGGAAAGATATATGAGTTTGATTTCAAGGATATATCAAAAGCCAATCTGTGTGATTTTGAATAAATAAACCTTTGTTTGGAGGAATTGAGAAAAATGGCAAGTGCAAAAAAAGCCTCAAAGGCTAAGAATGACAGTAAGGAGTTTTTTGAGGCCCTGAGGCTTATGGAAGAGGAAAGAGGAATACCGAAGGAGTTTATAGCCGAAAAAATAGCCGATGCTATTGTTGTTGCGGCGAGAAAGGATTACGGCGGAAACGATATAGTTTCATGTGTAATCGATACCGAAAACGAGGTTTTCAGCATAACTGCGCGCAAGACCATTGTGGACGAGGTGACCGACCCGTATACTGAGATTTCAAAGGAAGACGCTGCGGCGGTTGACCCGAAGTCGGTTGAGAACGGCTTTGTTGATATAAAGCTTGACCCCAAGAAATTCGGCCGCGTTGTCGCCCAGAATTCAAAGAACAATTTCCGTCAGGGCGTAAGGGAAGCCGAGAGGGGACAGGTGCTCGCAGAGTTCCAGAGCCGCAACCGTGAGCTTGTTACCGCGGTGGTTCAGCGAATCGACCCAAAAACCGGAAACGCGATACTCACTATCGGCCACAGCGAGGCTACCCTTCCGAAGCTCGAGCAGGTGCCGGACGAGGAGCTGCACGAGGGCGACCATATCAAGGTATATGTTGTTGATGTGAAAGAGACCGAAAAGGGCGCGAAAATAATGCTTTCGCGCACTCATCCGGGTCTTGTTAAAAGGCTTTTTGAAACCGAGGTGCCGGAAATATTTGACGGAACGATAGAAATAAAATCAGTATCGCGCCAGGCGGGCTCGCGTACAAAAATCGCGGTGTGGTCAGCCAACAGCGAGATTGATCCGGTCGGAGCCTGCATAGGTCCTAAGGGCGCCAGAGTCAACAAAATAGTTGAGGAGCTTGCCGGTGAGAAGATAGATATTGTAAAATACAGCGAGGACCCGAAGATATTTGTTGCCGAGGCGCTTTCTCCGGCGAAGGTTACATCGGTTGAAATCGAGAGCGAGGACCCGAAGGTCTGCAAGGCGAGCGTGCCGGAGGCGCAGCTTTCTCTCGCGATAGGAAATAAGGGACAGAATGTAAGACTTGCCGCTAAGCTTACGGGCTGGAAGATAGATATACATCCCGAAAGCGGATTTTTCGGTGAATAACCTTTAAATATAGGCCGATAAACGAAAGGAACTTCTGACTATGGGTACAAAAAAAATACCGATGCGTATGTGTACAGGCTGCCGTGAGATGAAGCCTAAAGGCGCGCTTATCCGGATTGTTAAGACTCCGGAGGGTGAAATCAGGCTTGACAGAACGGGAAAGCTCAACGGCAGGGGAGCGTATGTGTGCAAATCTGCGGAATGCCTTAAAAAGGTGCAGAAATCCGGCGCTCTTTCAAGGGCGTTTGAGACGCAGGTGCCGGACGAGGTGTTCGTGCAGCTTGAAAAGGAGCTCGGAGATGCCTGACTGTAAGGCGCTCACGCTTTTGGGCTTTGCGGCAAAAGCGGGAAAGCTGAGCTTCGGAATGGACGCGGCGGTCAAAACTTTAAAAAGCGGGAAAGCCTTTCTCACCGTTGCAGCATATGATGTATCTGATAAAAGTCGGAAGGAAATCGCCTTTTTCGCGCAGAAATATTCGGTAAAATTTCTCGTGCTTGAAAGGCTTGATATAAAGACCGTGTCGGACGCTGTCGGTCGCAGGTGCGGTATAATGTCTGTCAATGACAGCGGATTTGCCGGCGCTTTTTTAAAGGCGTATATTGAAGGAGGAAATGCTAATGACGAATAAATATAAAATAAGCGAGCTCGCTAAAGACTTTGGCGTCAGCTCAAAGGATATAATAGATATTGTGACCGAAAAAACCGGAGCTGCCAAAAAAAGCGGAGCGGTTCTCAACGAGGCTGAAATTTCAGTGGTTTTCAGCACGCTCATTAACGATAACGAGGTAAAGAGCTTTGATGAGTATTTCGCGACAGGAGCCGAATCGCGCGAGGCGGCGAAAAAGGCGAGAGAGGCGGAAAAGAATAAAAAGCTCGCCGAGCAGATGGCAATACTTGAGCAGCTTAAAGCAGCCGCGGCGGGAGCGGCCGGTGAAAATAAGCCTCAGGTGAAAAAAGAAGAGCCGGCTGAAAAGAAGGAAAAGCCCAAGACAGAGGTAAAGAAGAAACCTGAGCCGGAAAAGACAGAGGCCGCCGAAAAGCCCGCGGTAAAAGAAGCGGTAAAGGAAAAGCAGCCTGAGAAGAAAGCAAAACCGGAATCAAAGCCGGAGGTAAATACCGACGCTAAAAAAGAGAATAAGCCGCAGGAATCCGCGGCGCAGAAGCCTGAAAAGAAGCACGAAAAGCAGCCTGAAAAAGAGGAAAAGCCCGAAAAGAAGCACGGGATTTCCGATCCTCAGCCGTTTGTTTCAAGAAAGGCGGATAAAAAGCCGGGCGAGGCGCCGAAACGCGGACCAGCCGAAATACGCAGGGTCGATACAAGGACATCGAATGTCAATATAGATAAATATAACGAAAAATACGAAATAATTGCCCCCGCCAACACAATGAAGGACAATTATTCGAGAAAGCAGAAAATCAAGCAGAAATCGCAGGATTACCGCCGCCCGCAGGGAGCGAAGCGTGAGACCGAGGCGGATAAGATCAGGCGTATGCAGCTTGAGCGCATAAAGAAGACGCCGGTAACCGTAACCGTGGGTGACGAGATTACCGTAGGCGAGCTTGCCGCAGGACTTAAAAAGACCGCGGCGGAGGTTATAAAGGTGCTCATGAAGCTTGGAATGATGGCGACTGTTAATCAGGTTATCGATTATGATACCGCCGAGATAGTGGTAAGCGAAATGGGCGCGAAAATCGAGAAGCAGGTAGTTGTCACCATAGAGGAGCAGATTATGGACGACACTGAGGACAACGCCGAGAACCTGAAGCCGAGAAGCCCTGTCGTTGTTGTAATGGGTCACGTTGACCACGGAAAGACCTCACTGCTTGACGCTATAAGGCATACTGCCGTTACCGATACCGAGGCGGGCGGAATAACCCAGCATATAGGCGCTTACAGAGTAAACTGCAAGGGACAGGATATAACCTTCCTTGACACTCCGGGACACGCGGCGTTCACCTCAATGCGCAAGCGCGGCGCTATGGCAACTGATATTGCCGTCCTTGTTGTTGCGGCGGACGACGGTATTATGCCGCAGACAATCGAGGCTATAAGCCACGCGAAAGCAGCGAATGTTCAGATAATAGTAGCCATAAACAAGATGGATAAGCCGGAAGCCAATCCTGACAGGGTGCTCCAGCAGCTCACGGAGCATGAGCTCGTGCCTGAAAAATGGGGCGGCGACGTAATATGCGTTCCGGTTTCCGCGAAAACCCACGAGGGTATTGACAACCTGCTCGAAAGCATACTGCTTGTCGCCGAAATGATGGAGCTTAAGGCAAATCCGGACAGACGCGCCAAGGGTATAGTAATAGAGGCACGCCTTGATAAGGGCAGAGGCCCGGTGGCTTCGCTCCTTGTTCAGAACGGTACGCTCAGGACAGGCGATATAATAGTCGCCGGTACAGCGGTAGGCCGTGTCCGCGTGATGACAAATGAAAACGGTAAGGAGCTTAAGGCTGCAGGCCCGTCGGTACCGGTTGAGATAACCGGACTCGCGGAGACTCCGAACGCCGGAGACGTGTTCGACGCTGTTTCAGACGAGCGTCTCGCACGTGAGCTTGTTGAGCAGAGAAAACAAAAAGCCAAAGAAGAACTTTTCAACGCCAAGCAGAAGGTGACTCTTGACAATCTGTTTGACCAGTTAAGCGAGGGAGACCTTAAGGAGCTTAATATAATTGTGAAAGCAGATGTTCAGGGCAGCGTTGAGGCGGTTCGGGACAGCCTTGTTAAGCTCTCCAACGATGAGGTAAGGGTAAATGTTATCCACGGCGGCGTTGGTGCTATCAACGAGTCAGACGTTATGCTCGCACAGACATCGGGAGCTATAATTGTAGGCTTCAATGTACGTCCTGACGGTGTGGCTAAGGCGGCTGCTGAGCGTGACGGCGTTGATATGCGTATGTACCGCGTAATATACGACTGCATAGAGGAAATCAAATCCGCTATGAAGGGTATGCTTGCTCCGAAATTCCGTGAAAATCAGCTTGGAACCGCAGAAGTCCGCAATGTCTACAAGATTTCGGGAGTCGGAACTATTGCCGGCTGCTATATAACAAACGGAAAGGTTTCACGCTCCTGCCAAATAAGGGTTGTGCGTGACGGTATAGTAATATCCGAAGATAAAATCGATTCTCTGCGCCGTTTCAAGGACGATGTCAAGGAAGTAGCGCAGGGCTATGAGTGCGGTATCGGACTTGAAAAATTTTCCGATATCAAGGAAGGCGACATATTTGAAGCCTTTGTTATGGAGGAGTACAGAGACTGATGGCAGGTTATAAAATAAACAGAATAACATCTGATATCAAACTGTGCCTTTCGGAAATTCTCAAGGACGTAAAGGACCCGAGGGTCAGCAAAATGCTGAGCATAGTAAAGGTCGATGTTTCAAACGACCTTTCCTATGCCGCGGTTTATGTCAGCGCCATTGAGGGATATGCAGAAACCGTGAGCTCGGTAAAGGCGCTTAAGGGCGCGGCGGGATTTATCCGCCGCGAGCTGGGCGCCAGAATGTCGCTTCGCAAGGTGCCGGAGCTGCGCTTTATCGCCGACGATTCAATCGGGCAGAGCGCTAATATTTCTCGGATTATACAATCCTTGAACGAGGGAAAAGAAAATGAGCAGGAAAAGAAATGACGGCTGCAGGGAAATCACCCTGCGCCAGACGGCGAGATTTTTAAAGCAGCACGATAACTATATCATTCTGACTCATTCGTCACCGGACGGGGATACTCTCGGTTCCGCTTACGCTCTTTATTACGGTCTGAATGAAATAGGCAAGGCGGCGTGTGTGATTTGTCCGGACGTAATACCCGAAAAGTACGGCTATTTTGCGAGAAAGACCGACCACGTACCGCGCGAGGGAGCTACCGTCGTAGCGGTGGACGTGGCGGATAAGTGTCTGCTCGGAAGCCTTGCGGAGGAGTTCGGGGATATTGTTGATCTTAACATCGACCATCATGTTTCAAATATGAAATTTGCGAGGAATCTTTATCTTGACTCTGACGCGGCGGCTACTGCACAATGTATTTACGAGCTGCTTACGATTATGAAGGTCAATATGAACGATATAACCGCCAAGGCGCTTTATACCGGCATAGTTACCGATACAGGCTGCTTCAAGTATTCAAACGTGACCGCGAAAACTCATATGATAACGGCGCAGCTTTACGATTTCAATATAGACGCGCCCGAAATAAACCGTATAATGTTCGACACGAAGTCAAGAAAGCTGCTGGAGCTTGAGAGAATGGTGCTTGACGCGTCAGAATTTCATTTCGGCGGAAAATGCATTATTCTTCCGGTTACCGCGCAGATGCAGCGCGAAACCGGCTGCAGCGGAACCGAGCTTGAGGGCATTGCGGTAATATCAAGAAGCGTTGAGGGAGTGGTAGCCGGCGTTACGCTCAAGCAGACTGATGACAATGAATTCAAGGTCTCTTTACGCACATATGAGCCGCTTGACGCTTCAAAAATATGCAAACTGATAGGCGGCGGCGGCCACAGGGGAGCAGCGGGAGCCACAGTTAAAGGAACGCTTGAAGAAGTAAAGAAAACAGTGCTTGATGCCGTAAAAACCGTTATGGAGGAAGTGTATGCAGGGTCTGATACTGCTGAATAAGCCGGCAGGTATCACTTCCGCGGGAGCAGTTGCGCGTATCAGGCGAATTACCGGGGAAAAGCGTGTCGGGCATACCGGAACGCTTGACCCGATGGCGACAGGAGTGCTGCCGGTGCTTTTAGGCAGGGCAACGGCGCTGTCGGGGCTTATGCTTGACGCGGATAAGCGTTATACCGCCGGAATAAAGCTCGGCGTTGCGACCGATACCGAAGACATAACCGGCAGTATTGTTTCCGAAAAGCCCGTTACGGTAACCGATGAGGAAACTGAAGCCGCACTTAAAGCATTTACAGGAAAAATATCGCAGCGTCCGCCGGTGTACAGTGCTCTGAAAAAGGACGGAGTAAGGCTTTACGAGCTTGCGAGACGCGGCGAGGCTCCGGAACTCAGGTGCAGGGAGGTGGAGATTTTTTCGCTTTCACTTGTTTCAGCGCCTGACAGGGACAATGTGTTTACGGTTGACGCGCATGTTTCAAAGGGAACGTATATACGCTCGCTTGCCCGCGATATAGGCGAATATCTCGGCTGCGGAGCCTGCCTTTATTCTCTTGCGAGGACATATGCGGGAGGCTTTTCGCTTGAGGACTGCGTAAATCCCGATGAACTCAATACGGATAATGTCGGTATGTTTATAAAAAGCGAGGAAGAGGCTGTCAGACATCTTCGCGGGGTGACGGTGACGCCAAAGCAGGCGGCGCGTTTCTGCAACGGGGGACAGCTTGATTTTGAAAGGCTGAAGATTGAGAAAATTACTGACGGCGAGCTGTTCAGAGTAAAATGCGGCGGTGTATTTCTGGGAATAGGACGGGCGGATTCTGAAAGGTCCCAGCTCGCGGTAAAATGTGTTATAAACTATCCGGAGGGTACAGAAAAATGAAAACTGCATTGGCTCTCGGCACCTTTGACGGGGTGCATAAGGGGCACAGGGCGGTGCTTTCACTGCCGTCCGGTTATAAAAAGACGGCGGTAGTGTTTATACTTCCGCCTAAATCGGTTTTAAGCGGAAAACCGCAGTCGATAATGACTGCTGAGGATAAATTCAGGGTCATAAAATCTTTAGGCATAGATGAGATTTTTCCGCTTAATTTCGCCGAAATAAAGGATATGCCGGCGGAAGATTTTCTTTCGTTTCTTAAAGAAAAATTCTCGCCCGAATATATATCCTGCGGTTTCAACTACCGTTTCGGCAGGGACGCCGCCGGAGACACTGCTTTGCTCCGGAAATTCTGCGATGAAAACGGAATATTTCTGAATTGCTGTGAGCCTGTCTGCGCGGACGGAGAGCCTGTTTCTTCTACCCGCATACGCGGTTTGCTCGAAAAAGGCGATATAGCCGGAGCAAACAGACTTACGGCCGTGCCGTTTTCTTATACTGCGGAAGTAATAACCGGAGACAGGCGGGGCAGAACTATAGGTTTTCCGACCATAAACCAGAAATACCCTGATGAGCTCCTGCCGGTAAGGTTCGGGGTATACAAATCAAAAGTGATTTTAGGCGGAGATATGTACGACGGCATTACAAATATAGGCATACGTCCTACCTGGCAGACCGATTATATTATAAGCGAAACATTCATAAAGGACTTTTCGTCTGATGTTTACGGAAAAACGGTTACGGTGATGCCGCTTAAGTTCGTCAGGGGAGAGGTTGTGTTTTCCTCGGCGGAGGAACTTAAAAAACAGATACAGTCAGATATGGAAGCGTAAAGGAGAATTTTTATGCAGAGCTTTTTTGATTCGTTGAAATGGAGTACGGTAATCGGCGTCCTGCTTACCATTATTAAGGCGGGACTTATACTTCTGATAGGTCATTATATAATTGTCTTTATTCTTAAGATAATGACAAAATCCTTTAAAAAGGTAAAAATCGACCTTTCACTCGAGAAGTTTTTTATCAAAGCGGTAAATATAGGACTGCATATAATTGTTATCCTTTCGGCGCTCAATGCGCTCGGTATTTCGACTACCGGACTTCTTGCGGCGCTTTCGGGCGCTGTCGTGGCGATAGCGCTGGCGCTCAAGGATTCTCTCGGAAGCGTCGCGGGAGGAATAATCATTCTGCTCACCCACCGCTTTGAAACCGGAGATTTTATTGAAATGGACGGCGAGAGCGGCACCGTTGTGCAGGTTGACCTTATGCATACAACCCTTAAAACCGCCGATAACAGGCATGTTGTTATTCCGAACGGCACGGCGGTAAACAGCCGTATAGTTGATTACTCACGTGAAAAGGAACGCCGACTTGATATTGTTTTCCAGATAGGCTACGGCGACGACGCCGAAAAGGCAAAGGAGCTTATTCTTGAAACCGTCAAGGCGCACCCAATGGCGCTCAGCGAGCCGGACGCCCCGTTTGCGAGAGTAACCGAATACGCGGCAAGCTCGGTCGATATAACATTAAGGGTATGGTGCGAGACCGCGAATTACTGGCAGCTTAAATTTGACCTTCTTGAGCAGATAAAGAAGGCGTTTGACGAAAACGGGATTTCCATTCCGTACAATCAGCTTGACGTTCATGTTTCAAGCAACTGATTGCTGAAGAAAAAACAGAGGACAATGTTATGGTTATTTGCTGTTTGGGCGACAGTCTTACAGAAGGCGATTACGGAATATACGGTAAACGCTGTATTGCGAATGTAAAAAGCGAAAACTATCCCCATTTCCTATCGCTTTTGAGCGGAGCGGAAGTGAGAAACTACGGAAAGTGCGGTTTTGACGCGTCTGCATACCTTGATTATTATAATTCGGGAGCGGTTAATGTCACAGAAGCCGGTATTATAATTATAATGCTTGGAACAAACGGAGTAATGGAGCCTGACTGCGACACGAAGGGGAACCGTGATTATACCGAGCTTGTAAAACGCTGTATAAATGATGCGCCGGGAGCGCGGGTTATGCTTTGCACGCCGCCTCACGCAACCGAAAATCCGCGTATGTCAAATTACGGATACGCCGAAAGGGTAAAAAAAGCCGCGTCCTTTGTAAGAAAAACGGCTGCGGATTTAGGAGTTGACATTATCGATTTAGCAGAAAGCGGACTTTTTACCGCGGAAAACGAATCGGTAATGCAGCCTAACGACGGCCTGCACTTCAGCGCCGCAGGATACAGGACAATGGCCGGGTACATTTATAATTTTCTCAAATCAAAGAAATATCTTTGATTTGAGAAAACCGAACCGACAGAGTCGAATACTGCGACTGTGTAAACTTAAAAAGTCTCCTGATTTTTTTGAAATCAGAAGACTTTTATTTTTTAATTATCCGAGCAAAGTATCGGTCACAAGCATAACCGCGAAACCGACAAGCAGGGCGTAGGTCGCGCCGCGCTCACTTCCGTGGGCGTGGGTTTCGGGTATCATCTCGTCGCTTATCACGTAAAGCATTGTGCCTCCGGCGAAAGCAAGCGCAAAGGGCAGAACAGCCGATGATATGCTTACCGCAAAATATCCGGCAAGGGTGCCTATAACCTCTATAAGACCTGTAAAAACGGCGCAGATAAAGGTCTTGCGCGGCGAAACTCCGGCGGCAAGCATGGGAGCTATTATAACCATACCCTCCGGTATGTTCTGGAGAGCTATACCGCCGGCTATAACGAGCGCGCCCGCATTGTCGCCTGAGCCGAAGCCTACGCCGGCCGCAATTCCCTCAGGCAGATTGTGAATAGCTATCGCCAGTACGAAAAGGAGGACCTTGTTTAAATCAGCGTTTGAGTGCGGTTCAGTATCCGTGCCCATAAGCCTGTGAAGATGGGGAACAAGGCGGTCGATAAGGTTAAGACATAACGCTCCGGCAAATATGCCGGCAACTGTTACGGCTAAACCGTATTTGCCGCCGTACTCAAGCGAGGGCAAAACGAGCCCAAGTATAGCGGCGGCGAGCATTATTCCCGCCGCGAAAGAAAGCACAATATCCGAAAATCTGTGCGATATGCGTTTGAATAAAAGACCGGCAACGGCTCCGACAACAGTCGCACCGCCGACGCCGAGCGAAGTCAGCAAAACAATTTCCATACATTTCTCCGTTAAGTAATAAGAATAAAATAAGTTTTATTTTTTTATTTTTTTGCGGTTTAAGTATATCATAACCGTCTCCGCAAGTCAACGAGGTTATTGACATATGTCATAAACGGTGCTAAAATAAATCCGGAGGCGATGAAGATGGCGCGGCCGGTCAAATGCAGAAGGATATGCCGGTTTCCCTGTATAAAAGAGTTCTCTCCGCTGAATGGCAGGGAGGATAAGCAGGTAATACTGTCATACGACGAGTTTGAGACAATCCGGCTGATTGACAGGGAGGGTCTATCACAGGAACAATGCTGCGGGTATCTGCGTGTCGGCAGAACGACCGTGCAGAAAATTTACGATTCGGCGAGAAAAAAGATTGCCGAAGCGCTTACAGAGGGGCTTCCTCTTAAAATTTCGGGAGGAGATGTCAGTCTCTGCGACGGCGTCAACAGCATCTGCGGAGAAAAAAGCTGCGTAAAAAAGCAGGCATATAAAGCGAAGAAAGAAGGAAAAACGGTTATGAAAATAGCGGTAACATATGAAGACGGTATGGTGTTCGGTCACTTCGGACATACGGAACAGTTCAAAATTTACGATGTGGAGGAGAACCGTATTGTAAACAGCGTGATTGTTGATACAAACGGTCACGGTCACGGAGCGCTCGCGGATTTCTTAAAAAGCAAAAACGCGGACGCGCTTATCTGCGGCGGTATAGGCGCCGGCGCGATGGCGGCACTCGCTAAGGCGGGTATAAGGGTTTACGCCGGAGTGAGCGGCGATACCGATAAAGCGGTCGAATCGCTTTTGTCGGGCGAGCTTAAATACAGCTCGGAAGTAAACTGCAATCATCACGAATGCGGTCACGGGGAAGAGCATTCCTGCGGAGCGCACGGATGCGGCAAATAGAGCGACAGCTTAAAAAATACGCGTCCTGAGAGCAAATGCTTTCGGGACGCGTATTTTTTATAATTTTCACATATTGCTTTAAGCCATTGTTTCAAGCATTTTATGAGTTACCTCATACTTGGTTTTTGCGCCGCTTATGTAAAGTGAAAATTCCTCCGCCATATATTCCGCCATGCGGTGTACCTCATTTCCGCTGCTTCCGGCAATATGCGGAGTGAGGATACAGTTTTCAAGGGTGTAAAACCTGCTGTCGGGCAGTGGCGGCTCCGGCTCTGTAACATCAAGTATCGCCGTAAGGTCGGGATGCGCCTCAAGCACGTCGGCAAGCTCGCTTTCAACCACCTGCGCTCCTCTGCCGGTATTGAGGAATACGCTGTATGGCGGCATTGAGGAAAAAAAGGCTTCCTGTCAGCATGCCCTTTGTCTGCTCGTTGTTGGCAAGGTGGTTGGATACTACTGAACAGGAGGAAAACAGCTCTTCAAGTCCGCATTTTTTAACTCCGAGCACTTTGGCCGCACTGTCAGGCAGGAACGGGTCGAAAACAAGAACACTGAGCCGGTGGGCTTTAAGCGCCTTTATTACAAGCTTACCTATCATTCCGGCGCCTATTATTCCGACTTTCGCTCCGTAATTGCCTTTGTAATGAGAAAAGATTTCCTTTGCCTCTTTTACTTTTCCGGCGCTCATTTTCTGCTGCGCCTTGAAAAAGCCTTTATTAGCGAGGATTATCTGCGCCGCGGTGTATTCGGCTACGGGTACGGCGTTTGCCGCCCAGGCGCTGAAAACCTTTACGCCGCAGTCAAGAAACGGTCTCGCGAAATACTGTACCGTGCCCGCCGCGTAAAAAACGCATTTAAGCGAGGGCAGAAATTTCTTTATTTCCTCGGCTGAAAGCTGTGACATACCCCATGTGGAAAATATGTATTCCGTATTTCCGAAGCTGTCCGGCGAGGAGAGAATATCGTTTTTTGAGTATACTTTTTTATCGATTCCAGCGGTTTTTTTGAGCAGAGAAACCGTGTCTTCCGAATAAACGTTTTTTACCGCGTCAGCGTTTTCACACAAAAATACCGATTTCATCAGAATACCTCCGTAATTTTCTTAAGCGCCGCCGCTTCTCCGGCGAGACTTTCGATTTTCCCGTCCGGCATAAATTCGAGCAGCACCGTACCGTTGCCGAACACGCCGAGATATTTACGCCAGATTTCCTTTGCACTGCCCAGCGGATATTTGCTGTCTCCTTCCCAGTTGAATGCGTGAATTATTTCTGTGATGCCGGAAATCTTTTTCGCGTAATCAAGATTTTCTTTTTCGGTTTTGTACTGGTTCGGCTGCCAGTACATTTTAAAATAAGGAGAATTTACCGTCTTCATCAGCTTTACGGTCTCGTCGGCTGTATCTGTCAGCGTGTTGTTGTGACATTCAAGGCAGAGCTTTACGTTTTCCTTTTCGGCTGTCTCAGCAAGCCTTACGCACTGCTCATACAGCTCTTTTTTCTCGGCTTGAGTGTATTCTGCGGCGCCTTTTGTGCCGCACCAGAGCCTTAAAACGTCTGTCCCGAGGATTTTTGCCGCCTCAATGTAGGGCATAAGCTCACTGTCGGTATTCTGACCTATTCTGTAATATGTCCCGTAGGAGCAGCAGGCAATACCGTTTGCCCCGCACTCTTTTTTTATTTCCGCGAGCTTTTTCGTGTCGGAAAAGGGCGCGTGAACGTCGCTTCCCCATTCGATGCAGGAAAGTCCCGCGCCTGCCGCCGCTTTTATTATTTCCGGGGGAGTTTTATCCCTGAAAGATACCGATACAAGTCCCGTCCTGAACATAAATTTCACCCTCAGTATATATTTTTGTTTTCACGGTACTGCCGCCAGACATTCTCAAAGAAGTCTCTGTTTTCGGGAATGGGGCGGACGTCCCGCCAGAGCGTGGCGAACTTTCCGTCCTTAAGCGAAACCTCCTGAATTTTTCCGGCGGAGCCGCCGTTGTCCGGCACAAAGCGGAAGCATTCGGGAAGCTGCCGGGCCTTGACGCCGTCGGGCGAGAAGTAAAGCGCCGAGCCGCGCGTGAACGGCACTTTTTCCGCGAAATCGGACATTGCCGTAAGCACCGCCGCCTGAACGGTCAGAATGTCTTTCAGCTTGTAATATTTATACAGATTTTTTAAGTCCTTTACCCCTGCCGTAGCTTCAAGAGCGGCAAGCTCATCAAGTATCCCGCGAAGCGCCGCGTCCATATCGGCTTTTGTGCGGATTGCCCCGCCCCTGTCGCTCATGCGGCGGGCGGCTTTTTTTATCAGCGTGTCGGAATCCCCGGTGTTTTCAAGCGTCTTTTCGCGGTACTTTAAATGTTTTTCAAGCGCCTTTTCCGCTGTTTCTTCAAGTGTATTTCTGTCCGGCAGAGTACGATTATGCGCGCATATATACTGCGCGGCTCTGAGCGACCCTGCCTGACCGGCGTTAAGTGCGCTGCCGCCGGGCCTTGAAATCCCGTGGGTTCCGGCGCATTCGCCGGCGGCGAAAAGCCCGGGTACACAGGTCTGCCACCACATATCGACCGCTATGCCGCCGTTGTTGTGCTGCGCGCAGAGGGCTATTTCAAGCCGCTCGCGCGAAAGGTCAACGCCTTTGCTTCTGTATAGCTCCACGGCGGGGGCGTTCATTTTCATAAGCCTTTCATAAGGAGTGCCGAAGCAGGCGCCGGCTTTCTCAAGATAAGTGTAAGCCTCAACAGAGAGCCTGTCAAATTCAATGTTTTCAAGTCCGAACGGATTTTTTGTGTAATCAAGATAAACCCTTCTGCCCGAAAGCACCGTTTCCCTGTATACGAGCAGGTCGATTACCGACGAGCCGTCCGCCGCCCTGCGGTTGTCAAACGGCCACTGATAGCCTTTGAAAAACTCGGCGGAAAGGGCGGTATAAATGTCCCCGTAATAATCGCCGGTAAATTCCCGCTCGGTGCCATCCGCGTCCACTGATATTATGGCAGGAAGCACCTGCATATATGTTCCCGAAACATTCCAGCGCGGGTTGAGCGACGCTAAACCGTACTGCCATTCGGTCATATTCTGGAGCGCCGCGCCCGCCTCGAGTGCAAGTCCGGTAGAGCCGGTATGACCGTGGGGATAAACGCTGTCGGCGTATATTCCGGCGGGGCCTCCGGTGGCGAGTATAATATCGGTGCAGAAAAATACAGCGAAGTCTCCGGATTCCTTTTCAAGACAGAGCAGTCCGCATACGCTTCCGTTATATTTGAGGATTTCCACCGCCAGCATATTGTCAAATATTTCGGCGCCGCTTTTAAGCGCCTGCCTTTCAAGCGCCTCGGTCATATATTTTGAGGTCAGCGGCCCCGCAGAGGTGGCTCTTTCATACGGGTCGTGGTCGGTTTTGTAGCCTATGTACTCACCGTAACGGTTTACCGGAAACTCAACGCCTAACTCGCACAGATTCATAAAACAGCGCGCGGAAAGCGCCGCCTCGCAGAGAGCGTTGTCGCCGTCCACCGAGCCGCAGGAGAAAAGGTCGTGAGCCATTTTTGCAACACTGTCCGGAAATTCGCCGCCGAGACCTAACTTGTAGTAGGTCTGCTTGTCGCTGCCGGTATTGCGCGAGGTTCCGCAGAGACGTCCCTCGGTCACAAGCGCCGCTTTTTTGCCGCCTTCGCCGTTTAAGCGGCATATTGCGTTGTAGCCTGCCGCTCCGCTGCCTACCACTACCGCCTCATAAAAATATTTTTTATATTCCATATGTCCACCTTACAGACGGCGTATGTGAAAGCCGCCGTCAACATCTATCGACTGTCCCGTTACATAGGGCAGAGAGCCGCTGCAAAGCGCCAGCACCGCGGAAGCGATATCGTCAGGCTGTCCCCAGCGCTTTATCGGAAGTATGCCCTCGTTGAAAATCAGGTTGTCGTATTTCTGCTTTACGGTTTCGGTCATTCCGGTAGCGATTATACCGGGACGTATCTCGTTTACGGCAATTCCGTATTCCGCCAGTCTGTCGGCAAACAGGGCGGTTATCATGCTTACTCCCGCCTTTGAAATGCAGTATTCGCCGCGGCTCACCGAGCTTGTGTAAGCGGACATTGATGAGATATTAACTATACAGCCTTTATTTTCTCCGTCGTTTTTAATCATTTCCTTTGCCGCCGCCTGAGTAAGGAAAAGCGTGCCCTTGGTGTTTATGTTCATAACAAAATCATAGCTTTCCTCGGTCATCTGGAGCAGGTCGGCTCTTACCTTCGGAGCGACTCCCGCGACATTTACAAGCGCGTCTATCCTGCCGCAGTGGGCAATAGCGGCGTCTATAAGCGCTTTCCGGTCGTCGGCGTGGCTTAAATCACCGCTGAAATAGGTGAAATCCCCTTTTAATTCCCTGCCCGTTTCCGGAGCGATGTCCATACCCGTGACCGAAAAACCGTTGTCAAGCAGCTTCGCGGCTGTGGCGTAGCCTATTCCTCCGGCAACTCCCGTAACTATCGCTGATTTATTCATTTTACAGCACCTCCGCAGTATTTTTTATATAAGGGCATATACGTTTCCGAATCCCGTATAACGCAGCCGGGCGTTCCGCCGGAGCGCATAATTTCCGTGCATTTTGAGCATGCGATACATATTTTCGAGGCTTGCATACCGCCTTTTTTAAGTATGTCGTTAGCAAAATCAGGGTAAGCGAAGGCGGTTCTGCCGAAGCCCGCTATATCAAACCCGCCGTTTTTTATAAACGCCGCCGTGACATTCGGCGCCGCCGTGCCGAGATAGGTAACGGCGGAGCAGATGAGCTTCATATCCGGAACAGCCTTTTTAAGCTCAGCCGTGCCGTTAAGCACCCTCGCCACACCCTTAAGAGGCTCTTCGGGAGCCGTGTAGGGACCCGCCGCGAACGGGCGGTTCACGTGAGGATTGAAATAGGGATTGCCCATTGTTATGTTGAGTATTCTTACCCCTGCCTTATAAAGCTCACCTATAAGCCATGCCGGTTCGCTCGGGGCGAATTCCGTACCGCCGTCAGGAGCTACGCCGAAGCCGTAGGGATAGGGGAAGCCGTCATATACGTTAAGGCGTGAGGATACTATGAATTTGTCTGAGCATATCTCCTTTGCACCTTTTATGCTTTCCCGTAAAAGCCGTGTGCGGTTCTCAAGACTGCCGCCGTATCTGCCCTTTCTCGTGTAAGCCGAAAGCAGCTCGGAATTAAGGTATCTGTGACAGCACTTTATATCAACACCGTCAAAACCGGCTTTTTCGGCAAGCCGCGCGCCGCCGATAAGCGCCTCACCCACACGGTCGAGGTATTCATCGGTCACTACCGCGCTTTCGGGTATCGGGGACTCCTTTTCAAATATCGGGTTGTTGTAGGCGATAAGCGGTTTCGGAGTCCCGTCGGGCCTGCTGTACCTGCCCGAATGGGTAGCCTGCATTATTACAACCGGCTCAAAGCCGTTTTCCCTCATTCCGGTTTTTTTAATTTCCTCTACCTGCCGCTTAAAGGAATCAAGGCTGTTCTCATTTATGTAAAGCTGGCGCGGGTTTGCCCGTCCCTCTTTCATAACCGCGGTGGCTTCAAACCATATGGTTCCGGCGCCGCCCTTCGCAAAACGCCCGTAACGGCGCCTTGTAAGCCCGTCGGGACGTCCGTCGGCTGTACCGTCGCACCCTTCCATAGCCTGACAGGCAAGCCTGTTTTTAAATACTGTGCCGCCGACAGTCAGTTCCTCCCCGAGTACCGAAATGTCGTCAGTGTAGGGAAGCCCTGTATTCAGAGCGGAATTTTCATTCAGAAAGCTGTTTTTGTCTGTGTATACCTTGCTCATTTCACACCGTCCTGTTTTCTGTACAGTTGTTTTATTATATTGTAAAGCTGCCGATAAGTTTTTTCTATATTATAAATGCTCTTAATTATGTAAATATTGCTTTTTTGCGCTATGGGCATTATAATATCAAGGGAGGCGGAAAAATGTCAGATTTGGTTTTGTCGGTAAAACATTCGAGCGACAGCGCGGCTACAAGCACGCACTTTCACGACTGCAATCAGCTTCTGTTTGTAAAAAGCGGGGCGGCATGCGTTACGGTAAACGGGGAACGCTTTAAGGCGTGCGCCGGTTCGCTTGTTATAACAAACCGCTTTGAACGACATTCGATAACTGCGGAAACCGAAAATTACGAACGGTATATCCTGCGTATTTCACCGTCGCCTGTCTCGCTTAAGGAAACAGACGAAATGCTGCTGTCGGTGCTTGTGAACAGACCGGCGAGTTTTCGCAGTGTAATTGATGTATCGCCCTGCGCCGTGGAATATACGGCTGTTCTGAACAATATGGAAAAGGAGTATTCCGAGGGCGGAAAATTAAGCGGATATGTGCTTGAATTGCTTTTGTACCGCCTGCTCGCGCTGCTTTACAGGTACCGTCCGGAGCTTTTCTCCGAATATGAGAAAGGACTTTCGGAAATCGTCAGGGAAATCAAAAAAGTTTTTTTCTGCAATTATTCAGCGGACTATACCCTTGAGGGTATTGCGGCACAATACAGCCTGAGCCCGTCTTATCTCGCGCATTCCTTCAGGAAAATAACCGGAACGTCGGTTATGAACTATCTGCGGCTATGCAGGATTACGGCGGCGAAAAAGCTGCTGGCTTCGTCCGATATGCCGGTAAGCCGTATTGTAGCGTCCTGCGGTTTCAGCGACCACAGTAATTTCAGCCGCGAATTCAGGCAGGAGACGGGAATTTCTCCTACGGAATTCAGAAATATATATAAAAACAGATAAAAATCTGCCGCAGGTGAGTGAAATCACCTGCGGCATTTTACGTATCAGGGCTTTACAGTTATTACTATTCCGGGTTCGGAGGTGTCTTCCGCGGGCTGCGCGGTCCTGCCGATTTCTGAAATCAGTCTGCCCGGCACGGTAAGGCTTCCGTTCTTTATACTTACAAGTCCGGTAATATCCGCCGCGCGGTCGTCGGCAAGATCCTGCGCCAGCACTCTCATGCCCTTTTTTATGCCGGAAGAAAGCAGGGTAAGCGAACCGTAATATCCGAATACTCCGAAAACCGTGCTGGCTTCCGCGTCTGCCGTTATATCGCAAAGGGGAGTAAAATATTCTCTCGCTCTTGTCCTTCCGGCGGTGACGATGGAATAAGCTCCGCCTGGATTGAGCGATGACACGGTAAACGGGATATCTCCGTTTCTGTCGGGAATTACCGACGGAAGTGAGCAGCGCCTTGCAATACCCGAAACAGCGGATTTTGTAAGCACGCCGTCTGAAATAAAGTCCTTTACCGTTCCTGCCGAAAGCCACCACTGTTCTATTTCGTCTTTGATGTTTTCAAACTTCCAGCTGTCCTGAAGCTCGCTTCCGGCGAACAGAAATTCGTTTCCGTCAAGAGCGTAGGCGGGCGCTATTCTGTGCCAGCGGACCGCTCTTGTGACTTCGGTGAGCTTTGATTTAATATTGCGGTGTATTTCCGGAAAAGAGCGGTCGGGTCTGCCGTCCGGAAACGCTCCGGTAAACGGATGACGCATTATTCCCATTGTGAAGCCGCCCGCCGCGGCTATATACGCCTCGTCCTCACAGTTGAGCAGCGATTTGAAATCGCCGCGCTCTCTTACGGCTCCGGCGTAAAACTGTATTTTTTCCATTGTCATAGGTATCGACATAAGCGCCGGCACATCATATGTACGGAAGGCGTCTGAATAAGGAATTACCTCTTCGAGCATTGCGTTCTCCAGTGTGAGTTCAGGAGCGTAAATACGGGCAAGCCTTGACAGAGCTTTTCTGAATTCAGCGTCGCTTGCTTTTTTTCCCCAGTCAACCTTCCAGTAGGAAAAACCGGCCTTTTGCGCGGCTTTGAGTCTTGAAATCCAGTAATCTTCCGTGCTTCCGGTTTTAAAAATTTCGGACTCCTGTGCGCATACCCAGCCGCCGAGACCTTTCCAGCCGATGGATTTTATTCGCTCTGTGAGACTGGCGAGAGCCTCGGTGCTGTCGTTTCCGCGGGTCGCTTCGGGAAACTTTCCGGAATCAGGAAAAAGACAGCCGTAGTATTTTTGGTAATCGGTTTCGGGAACGTCCCAGCTGTCGTCCATAACAAAATAAAGGTCATCACGAGCCTTTTCGTAGAAATATGCCCAGCCGCAGGGAAAATCCGTATTGAAAATATAATGCTCATTTATTATTCTGCGCTGTTCGGCGGGCGTTCCTCCGCTTGTGGCGTAAAGCTGTGTCTGCCATGTGCAGTAGTAATCAGGAGAGGGATTTTTACGGGAAGGAATAAGGTTTATAAAATCTTTGTTTTCCATATGAATCACCTAATATTTTTAATTGTGCTTATAACAATATAACCGATAAATATTATATTGCAGCGCCGGTTGAAATTCAATAAATTTTTCTGATAAAACAATTTAATCTGATTCAACAAAATAATCAAAAACAACTCTCATTCACTTGATTTTTTGTATGCATTATGTTATTGTAATAAATATTGATTATGGAGAAAGAAATGAATAACTTATTTTCGCTTTCACTTTCACTTTCACTTGATTTCAGTCTGCTTACGGTAATAATACGGCTATTTGCGGCGGCGCTTATGGGCGGTCTTATCGGCTCAGAGAGGGGCCGTCACGGTCGGGCGGCAGGTCTGCGGACGCATATCCTCGTCTGTGTCGGAGCGGCGATGACTTCCCTTACAAGTATGTATCTTTCGGAAGCGCTCGGCTTTAACGGCGATGTCGCGAGAATTTCCGCTCAGGTAATATCCGGTATAGGCTTTCTCGGAGCAGGCACAATACTGATACGCAACAGCTCGGTTATAACGGGGCTTACCACAGCCGCCGGAATGTGGGCTACCGCCGCGATAGGCGTTGCTGTGGGATACGGATTTTACTCCGGAGCGGTTATCGCCACACTTATAGGAATATTCAGCGTAACGGTTTTAAGCCGGTTTGAGCGCAAGAGAAAGAACAATATCAGCGTATATGTGGAAGTACGCGATATAACAGAAGTAGGAGATATCGTAAAGATTTTCAAAACCCTTGACGAAGCACTTATATCATATGATATAATGCCGCCAAAAAGCGGTTATTCGGGCAATGTGGGGATAACCTGCATACTTAACGGAGAAAAGCATTTTAAGGAAATCGAAGGCAGTATATCGTCGCACGGCGGAGTGGTGATAATAGCTTCCGATATAAATACATAAATGTTTTAAGCAAAAAAGAAAAATAATGCAATAAATCCGCGCCTTATTTTCCGTCACGGATTTAAAATATAAAGGTATACTAAAATCGTATGGTAAATTTTTAAACATTAAAAATCAACCATACGATAATTTTTTATACATTTTAAATAAGAAAATCCATTTTAATTTTCCTTCCGGACAAATATAATAATAACGACGACAGGAAATCAAGTCGTGAAAACAAGGAGGTAATTAAAATGAAAAAGCTACTCGCAACCATTCTGGCAATCGCGTTCGTCTTCGGACTTACAGCCTGCGGAGGCAATTCGGACGGAGAAATATCTGTTTTCTATTACAATTTCGGTGATACATATATTTCAAGCGTCCGTTCCGCGATGGATAAGATTTTTGAAGACGCCGGACTCAACTACAACAATTACGACGGCAACGGCAACCAGACAACCCAGACCGAGCAGGTTACCACTGCTCTCGCCAAGGGCTCGAGACTGCTTATAGTAAACGTAGTTGACACCGGCTCAAATGACGCGGCGCAGAATATTGTAAACCTTGCGAAAGAAAAGGATGTTCCGGTAATATTCTTCAACCGCTCGGTTGACGAGTCCGTTGTAAGCAGCTATGACAAGTGCGTTTTCGTAGGAACCGACTATGAGATGGCAGGTCATATGCAGGGTGAAATGATAGGCAAATATCTCGTTGAGAATTATGACAAGGTTGACCTTAACGGCGACGGCAAGATAAGCTATGTTATGTTCAAGGGTCAGGAGGGCAACGCGGAGGCTATCGCCCGTACCCAGTACGGTGTTGAGGACGCGAACAAGGTGCTTACCGAAGCCGGCAAGCCCGAGCTTGTATTCTATGACGCGCAGAACTCCAACAAATACCTTGTTGACCAGTCAGGTAACTGGTCATCATCGGCTGCTACCGATTATATGAATACAATTCTCAGCCAGTACAGCGAAGCCAACAAGAATATGGTTGAGCTTGTTATAGCCAACAATGACGATATGGCGCTGGGCGCTATATCCGCACTTCAGGGTGCCGGATACAATAACGGCACAGGCAAGACAATACCGGTATTCGGTGTTGACGTTACCGACGCTGCACAGACAATGATTAAGGAAGGCAAAATGGTAGGAAGCATCAAGCAGGACGCTAACGGTATGGCATCCGCTATAACTACAATATGCCAGAACTTCCTTGACGGAAAAGAAACCTTTGACGGCATAGAGGAAGACAATATCGTGGGCACTTGGAGAGTTAATATTCCTTACAGCGTATACACAGGCGAATAATTTTTACACAAAGGCAGGGCAGCCGCACCGCAAGGAGGGCTGCCCTCCTATCGGAAACAAGCAATAACGGACAGGGGACGGTATCTTATGAGTGAGAAAGAAAAAAATATTGATAATGTCCGGCAAGAGAATGAAAAACCGGTTCTTCTGCGAATGGAAAATATCGAAAAAGCCTTTCCGGGCGTAAAAGCGCTCGACAAGGTCAACCTCACGGTAAAAGCGGGAACGGTTCACGCCCTTATGGGTGAGAATGGCGCCGGAAAATCCACGCTTATGAAATGTCTTTTCGGAGTTTACAGCAAGGACGGCGGGAAAATATATCTTGAGGGAAAAGAAATCAATTTCAAAAACTCCAAGGAAGCGCTTGAAAACGGAGTGGCGATGGTTCATCAGGAACTGAATCAGGCCTTAAAGCGCAATGTAATGGACAATATGTGGCTGGGGCGTTTCCCGAAGGTCGCCAAAGGAGTGCCGATTACCAGTGAGAAAAAGATGTACAAGGCGACAAAGGAAGTTTTCGATAAACTTGAAATAAATGTTGATCCCAAGACGGTTATGAGCCGTATGCCGGTATCCCAGCGGCAGATGGTTGAGATTGCGAAAGCCGTTTCATATAATTCAAAGGTAATAGTTTTCGACGAGCCTACATCGTCGCTTACAGAGGAAGAGGTTGAGCACCTTTTCAGAATCATAAATATGCTGCGTGACCAGGGCTGCGGAATAATATATATTTCCCATAAAATGGCGGAGATACTTCGTATATCCGATGAAGTCACCATAATGCGCGACGGTAAATGGATAGCCACAAAAGACGCGAAGGGTCTTACCACCGACGAAATAATAAAGCTGATGGTCGGAAGAGAGCTTACGAACCTTTATCCTCCAAAAACCAACGAGATAGGTGATGTACTGCTTGACGTAAAGGATCTTTCGGCGATGTATTCAAAGCTGAGCGATGTCAGTTTTTCGGCGCGCAAGGGCGAAATTCTCGGAGTCGCGGGACTTGACGGTTCGGGAAGAACTGAACTGCTTGAAAACATATTCGGAGTAGCAACGAGAAAAAGCGGTAAGCTGACACTTGACGGCAAACCGATACGTAACCGGAACTCAAGGGACTCGATTAAAAACGGATTTGCGCTGCTTACCGAGGAAAGGCGCGCCACTGGTATCTTCAGTATTCTGAACATACGTGAAAACGCGACTATATCAAGCCTCGGAAAATGCAGGTCGGGACCGCTGCTCAGCAAAAAGAAGCTGAAAAAGAGCACTGATTGGTGCATCGACTCAATGCGTATCAAAACACCGTCACAGGAGACAAAAATACGCTCGCTGTCAGGCGGAAACCAGCAGAAGGTAATATTAGGCCGCTGGCTTCTGACAGAGCCGACCGTGCTTCTGCTTGACGAGCCTACAAGAGGTATAGACGTAGGCGCCAAGTATGAGATATACGAGCTTATAATAGATCTTGCGGCGAAAGGCAAGACGGTAATAATGGTTTCATCGGAAATGCCTGAACTGCTCGGCGTGTGCGACAGGATACTTGTAATGTCCGGAGGCAGACTGGCGGGCGAGGTCAACGCCGCTGATACTACTCAGGAAGAAATAATGGCGCTTGCCGCCAAATACGCTTAAAAGTACAGGGGGAATATACATATGTCAGCTGCAATAAAAAGAAAAGGACGCCTTTCCGCCAGACTTGAGGAGTTCAAGGCAAAATCCGGAGCGGATAAGCGCAGAGCTATTGTGGACCTGCTTTTCAATAACGCGATGTATATTATCATCGTGATTGCCATAATATATATAGCGATTCAGGTTCCGGCGTTTTTGTCCACATCTTCAATCGTAAATATAATTTCGCTTACTGCCGCAAAGCTGCCGATAGCGCTCGGAATAGGCGGAGCGATAGTACTTACCGGAACGGATATTTCGGCAGGCCGATGCGTAGGACTTACCGCCTGTATTTCGGCGGCGCTTTTACAGATGACAAACTACGCGAATAAGATTTTTCCGGAGCTTGAGGTTATGCCGCTCTGGATAGTGCTTCTTATAGTTATCGCCGTCGGTGCGGCGGTCGGACTCGTAAACGGATTTTTCGTCGCGAAGTTCAAGCTCCATCCGTTCATAGTTACCCTTTCGACACAGCTTATCGTGTACGGACTTATTCTTATGTTCCTTATGATAGGCAGCAACAACGGTCAGACACTTTCGGGACTTGACGAATCGTATACGAATTTCGTAAAAGGCACTCTGTTCCGAATAGACGGAGTAGCCGTTCCGAAATATGTGCTTTACGCGATCATATTGACAGCGCTTATGTGGCTTGTATGGAATAAGACCAAGTTCGGCAAGAATATGTTTGCGGTGGGCTCCAACGAGGAAGCCGCAAATGTTTCAGGCGTAAACGTTTTCTGGACAATAGTTATAGTTTTCGTAATAGCCGGCGCCATGTACGGTATAACCGGTTTTATAGAGGGCGCGCGTATCGCTTCCTGCTCAGCCAATACAGGTCTTAACTACGAATCCGACGCCATCGCGGCCTGCGTTATCGGCGGCGTGTCTTTCGTAGGCGGTACCGGTAAAATCAGCGGAATAGTAATAGGCGTATTCCTTCTTCAGATAATATTCGTAGGACTCAACTTCCTTTCGGTTGACCAGAACCTTCTTTATGTTATCAAAGGTATGATAATACTGGTTGCCTGCGCTATCGATATGCGTAAGTACCTCGCGCGCAAATAATAAGCGGGCGGCAAAATACAGAATAAAGGCGGTGAAACCGTGGAAGAGAACAAAAATACCCCTGCCGCAGAGGAAAGCAAGGCCGTTCCCCGCAGAAAGGGCGGACTGTACGCGAGGGTAAATATGTCGGTCAAAACGGCGAATATCCTTGTTACGGTGCTTATAGCGGCAATGATAATCGTTACGGTATATATAGTGAATCATAACGGCTTCACCGTTGAGTTCGATACCGACGGCGGTTCGCGTATAGATAGCGTAAAGGTTATGTATTCGGAAACCGTACCTGTAACCGAAGAACCCGTTAAAGAGGGCTGGGAATTTACAGGCTGGTACACCGACCCTGACTGCACCGATAGCTTTGACATCGAGGAAGATCCGGTGACGGGCAGTATGACCTTATACGCTGGCTGGGAAAAAGAAGAATAAGCATTATCCGGTCGCCGGAATACTTCCGGCGACCGGATTTTTATGCTTTAAAATACGGCGGAAATTTGAATTTAAAGCAAAAAAATTATAAATTTTGAGAATTTATTATTGACTGAAAGCCGATTTAGTAGTATTCTAAAATGCAGAAAAAAGTATGGAGGGTATGAAAAATGTTTAAATCAGAGTATTTGAAAAAGGTTTATGCCGGCGTTGAAGCCCGCAACCCCGGCGAAAAGGAGTTTCTCCAGGCGGTTCGCGAGGTTCTTGAGTCTCTTGAGCCGGTAGTTGAGGCAAACCCTAAGTATCAGGAAAACGGAATTATTGAGAGAATAGTTGAACCGGAGAGACAGATATTCTTCCGCGTGTCATGGGTTGACGATAACGGCAAGGTCCAGGTCAACCGCGGATTCAGGGTACAGTTCAACTCCGCTATCGGACCGTACAAGGGCGGTCTTCGTCTGCACCCGTCTGTTAACGCTTCTGTCATTAAGTTCCTCGGCTTTGAGCAGATATTCAAGAACAGCCTTACCGGTCTGCCGATAGGCGGCGGCAAGGGCGGCTCCGACTTTGACCCGAAGGGTAAGTCCGACGGAGAGGTTATGCGTTTCTGCCAGAGCTTTATGACCGAGCTTTCAAAGCACATCGGCGCCGATACCGACGTTCCTGCCGGAGATATCGGAACCGGAGCGCGTGAGATCGGCTTTATGTACGGTCAGTATAAGAGACTCCGCAATGAGTTCACCGGCGTTCTTACCGGAAAGGGTCTTACATACGGCGGCTCTCTCGCACGTACCGAGGCTACCGGCTACGGCGTATGCTACTACACCGAGGAAATGCTCAAATGCATGAAGAACGATTCCTTTGCCGGCAAGACGGTTGTTATTTCAGGTTCAGGAAATGTTGCTATCTACGCTACCCAAAAGGCTACCGAGCTTGGCGGCAAGGTTGTGGCTCTTTCCGATTCAAACGGATATGTTTATGATCCCAACGGCATAAAGCTCGATGTTGTAAAGCAGATCAAGGAAGTTGAGCGCGGAAGAATCAAGGAATATGCCGAGCGCGTAAGCGGCGCCGAGTATCATGAGGGCTGCAGCGGCATCTGGACTATCAAGTGCGATATTGCCCTGCCCTGCGCTACACAGAATGAAATCGATGAGAATTCGGCAAAGGCTCTTGTTGCAAACGGCGTAATCGCTGTTGCCGAGGGCGCGAATATGCCTTCCACTCCCGAGGCTATCGAGGTGTTCCAGAGCAACGGCGTCCTCTTCGGACCCGCGAAAGCTGCGAACGCCGGCGGCGTTGCCACCTCTGCGCTTGAGATGAGCCAGAACTCAATGAGATACAGCTGGACCTTTGAAGAGGTTGACGCCAAGCTCAAGGATATAATGATAAACATTTTCCACAACTCATACAATGCCGCGAAGAAGTACGGCATGGAGGGTAATCTCCTTGCGGGCGCCAATATCGCCGGCTTTGAAAAGGTTGCGGAGGCCATGCTCGCTCAGGGCGTAGCTTATTAAGCGGCAACCCGTAATATTGAGTAGCTGCAAAAATCGCGGTGCGGCGGCGCAAATTTGATTGCGCCGCCGTTTTTGTATTATTATGCCTATTTACAAAGGATTTGAAAATTGTTATAATAAGCATAGTATGAAAAAGAGGTAGAATAATGGGGTATTACATAAATCCGGCGGCATTCTCCGCGGTTTTTACAGTGCCCGCCGAGGTGGCGGACAGGCACCTGAAGCTGGCAAAGGGCGGGCATATAAAGGCTCTGCTTTATATAATGAGAAATATGTCGTCCGGCATTGACGCCGCTGTTTTGGCGGATAAGTGCGGAATAACGGAATATGAAGCGAAAGAGGCGCTGCTTTACTGGGCGGACGCCGGTATTCTTATGCCCGATAATCCGCAGCCTGCCGCCGATAAGATAAAGCCGGCGGCTGTAAAAAAGCAGGAAAAGCCGGCAAGAGGAGATGTCGCGCGGCGCGGAGCGGAAGACGGGAAAATCAAATATCTTCTTCAGGAAACCCAGATGCGGTTCGGCAGAAATCTCAAAAGCAATGAGACAAGCACGCTTGTATGGCTTTATGACGATCAGGGAATGGACGTTTCCCTTATCCTTATGATAGTACAGTACGCCGCGGCGCATAATAAGGCAAATATGAGGTTTATTGAGTCTACCGCCGTTGACTGGCTTGACCGCGGTATAGATACTGTGTCGGCGGCAGACGAGGAGCTCCGCAAAATAGCCATGGGCGAGGAAGCGTGGCGGATTGTGAGCGCTGTTTTCGGACTTGAGCGGAGAAAGCCGAGCAAAAAGGAAACCGAGCTGTCACTCAAATGGATAAATGAATGGAAAATCTCAAAGGAAATGCTTGAGGCGGCGTATGACGCCTGTGTTGACGCGAAATCGAAATTTTCCTTTGCGTATGTCGCCAAAATAATTGAGAGCTGGAACGAAAAGGGCTACAAAAAACCGGAGGATATAGAAAAACGCACAGGCACGGCAGGCGCCGGAGAAGATACCGGCTACGCCGCTTATGACCTTGAGCTTTTTGAGGAAATGCTCAACAAAAAAGACTGAACGGGTGAAACATATGGTTACAAGGGAAGAAACTTACAGCAAGGCGTTTGAAATCAAAAAAAAGGCGCTCAAGGAAAAGGAGCGCCGCTATAATATGATGCTTGACTCCGCTTACGCGGAAAATCCCCGTATAAAGGAGCTTGAGAATGAGCAGGCGTCTGTCGGGGCGGAGCTTGTGCTTGCCTCTTTGTCTGACAATGAGCGTGCAGCGGCGCTCAGGGAACACCTTAAGGCAATTACGGCGGAAAAAAAGCTGCTGCTTGAAAAAGCGGGCGTAGAGAACATTGTTTACGACTGTCAGATGTGCAGGGACACAGGCTATGTTTCGGGAAAAATATGCGACTGTGTAAAGAAAGCGGCGGCAGGGATAATGATTGCCGAGCTTTCAAAGGAAATGCCGATTTTAAGCTCGCGCTTTGATAATTTTGACCTTAAATACTATAAGGATACGGATACAAGGGAAGGCAATCCGCGCCGCAGAATGACTGCCATTTTAAAAACCTGCAAGGAGTATGTGCTTCACTTTGACCCGCATAAATCGCCTAATCTTCTTTTTATGGGAAGCGCCGGTCTCGGAAAGACACATCTTACACTCGCTGTGGTTGCGGGTGTCGCGGAAAAAGGCTTTGTGCCGGTGTACGGCTCGGCGGAGAATCTCTTTTTGCAGCTTGAAAAGGAGAAATTTTCTTCGGAAAACAGCGGCGCATATGATATGATGACAGGCTGCGATTTGCTTGTAATAGACGATTTGGGCGCTGAAATGGTGACTTCTTTCTCAAAATCGGCGCTTTACAATCTTATAAATACCCGTATGCTGTCCGGAAGGCCGACTATTATAAACACCAATCTGTCTATGAAGGAGATAGAAACGCGCTACACCCCGCGTATTTCATCAAGGCTTATAGGAAACTATGACGCGTACAGATTTTTGGGTGACGATATAAGACAGCAGAAAGCGGTAGAACGCGCAAGGACTAAGGAGTAATTTTTTTGGACATAAAGAAGTATGACGCCGGCAGATACGACGTAGCGGTTATAGGCGGCGGACACGCCGGCATTGAGGCGGCGCTCGCGGCTGCGAGACTCGGGTGCGCCACAATAATGTTCACGATAAGCGCCGACTGGATAGGGAATATGCCCTGCAATCCGTCCATCGGGGGCACCGCGAAGGGTCATCTTGTAAGGGAAATTGACGCGCTTGGCGGTGAGATGGGCAAGGCGGCGGATAAAAATACGCTTCAGAGCCGTATGCTCAATTTAGGAAAAGGGCCGGCGGTTCATTCGCTGCGCGCGCAGATAGACAGAAGAGCGTACAGCGGTTATATGAAGCACGCGGTGGAGCTGCAAAAGGGGCTTGACGTAAAGCAGTGCGAAATAACCGATATTTATACCGAAAACGGGGAATGGCACTGCATATCAAAGCTGGGAGCGGATTTTACCTGCAAAAGCGTGGTAATAGCGACCGGAACCTTTTTGGGCGGAAGAGTGTATGTGGGCGAGGTAAACTACCCCTCGGGACCTGACGGGAATTTTCCGGCGACCGAGCTTGCGGCTTCTCTTAAAAAACTCGGACTGCCGCTAAGGCGCTTTAAAACAGGTACTCCGGCGCGCGTCGCGAGGGACAGTATAGATTTTTCACAGCTTGAGGTGCAGGAGGGCGACAGCCGGGTGGTGCCGTTCAGCTTTTCGACCGAGGTGCCGCCTGAAAATAAAGTGGTCTGCCATATTTCCTACACGAACGATGAAACAAAGCGTGTAATCCTTGAAAATATAGACCGTTCGCCGCTTTACGCGGGGGACATAGAGGGCGTGGGACCGCGCTACTGTCCGAGCATAGAGGATAAAATCGTCCGCTTCTCGGATAAGAAGCGGCACCAGTTTTTTATAGAGCCGTGCGGAGAAAATACGGAGGAAATGTATTTGCAGGGACTCTCGTCCTCACTGCCCGAGGAGGTTCAGCTTGAGCTTTACAAGACAATAGACTGCCTTAAAAATTTAAAGATAATACGCAACGCCTACGCGATAGAGTACGACTGCGTGGACCCTGCCGCTATGTACGCCACACTTGAGATGAAGGACTTTCCGGGACTTTACGGCGCGGGTCAGTTCAACGGCTCGTCCGGCTATGAGGAGGCTGCGGCGCAGGGGCTTGTTGCGGGCATAAACGCCGCGCTCAAGGTTCAGGGTAAGGAGCCGCTTGTCCTCTCACGCGCGTCGTCATATATAGGCACTCTGATAGACGACCTTGTGACAAAAGGCTGCTCAGACCCCTACCGTATGATGACCTCGAGGAGCGAGTACCGCCTGCTTTTAAGGCAGGATAACGCAGACGAAAGACTTATGCCGACAGGTCACAGACTGGGGCTTATAGATGAGAAAACCTATTCACGTTTTCTTGAAAGGAAAGAGCTTAAGGAAAGGGAAACAGAGCGGCTTAAAAATTCATTTGTCGGACCCTCCGATGAGCTTAACCGGCTGCTTGAGGAGGCAGGAACAGCGCCGATGACCACGGGAATGAGACTTTCCGACCTTGTAAAGCGTCCGCAGCTTTCATATGATATGCTGGCTCCGTTTGACAGAGAACGCCCCGAGCTTCCTTACAGCGTAAGGGAAAAGGTTGAAACCGAGATAAAGTACGAGGGCTATATATCGCGCCAGCAGGCGCAGGTGAACGAAATGCTGCGGCTTGAGGGCAAAAAGATACCGGAGGATACGGATTATTCAAGGATTTACGGGTTACGGCTTGAGGCGGCGGAAAAGCTGTCAAAAATAAGACCCGCGAATATCGGTCAGGCTTCGAGAATATCAGGAGTCAGTCCGGCGGACGTTTCGGTGCTGCTTATTTATCTTTCAAAGTAATAAACCGCCTTTTTAACGGGAAGAATATTCCTGTTTGAAAGGCGGTTTTATTATGCTTTACGATGAATGGATAAAAGAAATCGATAACGGGCTTATGCCGGAAAAGAGCTTTGATATTATCAAAAGAGAGCTTGAAATCGGCGGAAAGCGGGCGATACTCTATTTTATCGACGGCTTTATCAAGGACGAGGTATACGAAAAAATACTTGAGTTTCTTTATTCCCAGACTCCCGATGATATTTCAGGTATAAGGGATATGAAGGATTTTTCGCGTCTTAAAATGCCTTATGTCGAGGTACAGTGCTCTTACGATGTGGAATTTGTAAAAACTATGATTTTGTCCGGTCCCTCGGTGCTTCTGATAGACGGGATAAACGGCGCGCTTATCGCCGATACAAGGACCTATCCGGCGAGGAGTATTGAGGAGCCGCAGAAGGACAAGTCGTTGCGCGGCTCGAGAGACGGCTTTGTTGAAACGCTTGTTATGAATACCGCTATGATACGCCGCAGAATCCGCGACAGCCGTCTTCGTATGGAATATATGCAGATAGGCAGCGATACAAAGCTCGATATAGCGCTCGCGTATCTTGACGGCGTTGCCGACGGCAGGGTGCTTGAGATCGTCCGCAAAAAGCTGAAAGGGCTTGATATAAGGGGTATATCTATGACCCAGCAGGCGATAGCGGAAAAGCTCCAGAAAACGGCGTTTTTCAATCCTTTTCCGAAATTCAAGACAACCGAACGCCCCGATTACGCTTCGGGCTGTATTTTTGACGGCAGGATAGTGCTTATTATGGATAACTCACCGTCGGTTATGATAATACCGATATCGCTGAGCGATTTTTTCAGGGAAACCGACGATTACTATTTTCTGCCGGTTGTGGCAAGCTATACGCGCATAATCCGTATGATAGTGTCTATGGCGAATATCTTCGCGACGCCGCTGTACCTGCTGTTCGCGAAATTTCCGGATTTTTTACCTGAATGCCTTAAATTCATACTGCCCGAAAAGTCGGGCGATATGCCGCTGTTTTTACAGCTTCTGCTGCTGGAGCTTCTGGTGGACGGGCTCAGGCTCGCGTCGCTCAATACTCCCGATGTGCTGTCAAATCCTCTCGGCATAGTGGGCGGTCTGCTGCTTTCGGAGTTCGCTATAAACGCCGGCTGGTTCGTGCCGGAAACCGTACTGCTTACCGCGTTTATAACAATAGCCGGATTTTCTCTGCCGAGCTTTGAAATGGGGTACGCTATGAAGTTTGAGCGTTTGCTGCTGCTTGTACTGACACAGCTTTTCGGCATATGGGGCATAGCCGGCGGAACGCTTCTGATTTTTGTCTGTATGCTGAATATAAAAACACTGTCAGGCAGAAATTATCTGTATCCTTTAGTGCCGTTCAACCTGAAAGCCTTTACTGAACTGTTTATAAGATATCCGGCAAAATAAAAATAACAAATTTTTGTCATTTTTTTGTATTTTGCGCGTTTTTATTTACCGAAAATTCATATATTTGAATTACAGATGCAACAAAACGGGAATATAATAAGGACAAATCAAAGGAGGAACGTTTTATGGACGGTTTTGATAAAAAAACAAACGGTGAACTTAACGGGTTCGATTCGGTAAATGAAAACGAAACACAGGAGAGCGGATATACCGTAACGCCCGACGGAGGTTTTTATACAAAAAGCCGCGAGGATATAATTCAGGACGAGACGGTAAACAGCACAGCTTATTCCGCCGTGCCTGAGAACAACGCACAGCAGCAGGCGCCTGCCAATGAACAGCCGCAGCAGAACAGCGGACGTGCCCCTGGCAGCTTTTTCCCGAACGGCGAGTACTCGGCATATTCCAATCAGTACCAGACAAACCAGTACGGCGCATATCAGGGGCAGAACACTCAGCCGGTTTACGGTTATAAGCCTTCGAAGCCCAAAAAGGAAAAAAAGCCGCGCAATAAAAAATACGGCGCGGGCATTGTCGCCGTGGCGGCGCTTCTGGCAGCGGTTATCGGCGCGGCGAGCGGCATAGCGGCGGTAAAATTCACATCGGAGAAGAACACTTCGTCGCTTACACCCTCAACTGTGTCGGGCAGCAACGTCAATATCAATATAGACGAGACAGCAGAATCGGTCGTTGAGGCGGTAGCGCAGAAGGTAACACCGAGCGTTGTCGGAATAAGGACGACAACATCGGTCATGAGCTTTTTCGGCGGCAGCAGTGAGGCTACCGGAGAAGGCAGCGGTGTCGTATATTCGTCAGACGGATATATTATCACCAACTATCACGTTGTTTCCGACGCGCTTTCCAACAAATCAGGCTCAAAAATAGAGGTTTTTATTGAATCGCTTGATTCAGACCCCTATTCAGCCACAGTCGTGGGATATAACATCGCGTCAGACCTTGCTGTTATTAAAATTGACGCCACCGGTCTTACTCCGGTTGAATTTGCCGATTCATCGGACTTAAAGGTAGGACAGTATGTGATAACCGTCGGCAACCCTGGGGGCCTTGAGTTTATGGACAGCGTTACCTACGGTGTTATAAGCGGACTTGACCGTGTGGTATCAACAAGCTCCGATGTAAAGCTGATACAGACCGACGCCGCAATCAATCCCGGAAATTCTGGCGGCGCGCTTGTAAATACCAAAGGTGAGCTTGTAGGCATAAACAGCTCCAAAATTGTTTCCGAGGAATATGAGGGAATGGGCTTTGCCATTCCGTCAAATACCGTTGCGGAAATATGCAAGAAGATAATAGAAAAAGAAAATGATCCTGAACCGTATGTCGGAATAACGATAAGCGAAAAATATACGGCAGATGTGCTGAGATATTACGGATATCCAACAGGCGCCGTAGTGTTGAGCGTAGCCGAGGGAAGTCCGGCTGAAAACGCGAAGCTCGCCAAAGGCGATATAATAACCGAGTTCGGCGGCACCGAAATAACCGAATACACGGTTCTCGAGGATCTGATCGAGGAATGCACGCCGGGTGAGCAGGTAAATGTTAAAATTTACAGGAGCGGACGTTATTACACAACCACAATAACGGTCGGCTCGAACAATTCTGTAAGCTGATAGTAAACAGACTCTGCTGTTTAGCGGAGTCTGTTTTTGATATGCCGTTGAAGCGGCACATTTCAAAAACAGGTTATTATATTGTGCGTAAGACCGGAATTGACAACGGTTCAGTTATATAATAGAATGTAGTTATACTGTAATTATGCGAATTGGAAGTTTAAAAGAAAACCTCGTGCTTTTTTTTGCGGCGGATACAGCATATATTAAAGGAAAATAATTGATTATCGGTAAAGGAGATGGCTTTTGTGAATAATTTTAATTTCTATGCGCCGACATATTTTTCATTCGGAAAAGATGCGGAAACCAAAACCGGAAGCCTTGTGAAACGCTTCGGCGGAAGCAGAGTTCTGATCCATTACGGCGGAGGAAGCGTTGTACGCTCCGGACTTTTCGAAAGGGTTAAAGCGTCTTTGGAAAAAGAGGCAATTACGTATGTTGAGCTCGGCGGGGTAAAGCCCAACCCGCGAAGCGGGCTTGTGTACGAGGGTATTTCGCTCTGCCGGAAGGAAAAGATAGATTTTGTCCTCGCGGTCGGCGGAGGAAGCACTATTGATTCGGCGAAGGCTATCGCGGCCGGAACGCTTTACGACGGGGATTTCTGGGATTTTTATGAGGGCAGGCCGGTAGCTGAGGCGCTGCCGATCGGTACGGTTCTTACCATTGCCGCCGCGGGTTCGGAAGGCTCGCCCGATTCGGTTATAACCAAGGAAGACGGAATGATTAAACGCGGCGCGAGCGGAGAGGCGTACCGTCCGAAATTTTCCGTTCTCAATCCGGCGCTTACACAGACGCTGCCGCCATATCAGACTGCCTGCGGAATCACGGATATTATCGCGCATCTTTATGAAAGATACCTGACAAACACGAAAAATGTGGAAACCACCGACCGGATGATAGAAGCTCTTATGCTCGCAATGATCAATGAGGCTCCGAAGGTTATTGAGAATCCTGACGATTACGACGCGAGAGCCAATATTATGTGGGCAGGAATGATGGCGCACAATAATTCCTGCGGCGTAGGAAGAACGCAGGACTGGACAAGCCATAAGTTAGAGCATGAGCTTTCCGCGCTGTATGACTGCGCCCACGGCGCCGGACTGGCGGTTGTTATGCCTGCGGTTTTCAGGTACACCATGAAGCATGACATTACACGATTCGCCAAAGCGGCGGTAAGAGTCTGGGGCTGCGGTATGGATTTTGAGCATCCAGAGCGGACCGCGGCGGCGGGAATCGAGGCGCTGCGCAGATTCTTGATTTCGATAGGAATGCCGAAAAACTTTTCGGAGCTCGGCGCCAAAGAGGAAGACATTGAAAAGCTGGCGCATACATGCTGCTTTGGCGGCGCTGGTGCAAACGGCACGATCAGCGGCTTTACCGCGCTTACGCAGAAGGACGTGGAAGAAATATACCGTCTTATGCTTTGAATAAGCAGCTGATTTTCTTATCGGTATTGTTATTTTTTATCAGTAAAGCAGTGCGAGGAGGCGGGTACATATGCCGGAAGATATGAAACAGATAATCGCCGAGGCAACGCGTGCGCTTTTGACGGAACGCAGGCTGAAAAAGCTGACCGTCAAAGATATTGTTGAGCGGTGCAATATTACGAGACAGACATTTTATTATCATTTTGAGGATATTCCGGATCTTTTCCGCTGGATGATAAGGGAATATACAAACAGTATTTTTTGGGAGGCGCTGTCCAAGGGAAATACCGAAGACGGTCTGCGCAGCTTTTTTGTTATGGCAATAAATGCCCTTCCGTACGCGAAGCGCGGAATGGAAAGCAATTACGGGGAAGAATTCGAGCGAATATCACGCCAGAACATTCAGTATTTTTTCGCGGCTATTGCAGAAAAGCAGAACCTTTACGGACAATGCAGCGCGGCTGAGGCGAAAATTATACTGCGGTATCACAGCCTGGCGATTTTTGCTTTGCTTCAGGAATGGAACGAGCAGGATACCGAGCAGCTGGATCAGATAGTACATACGGTTTACCGCTTGCTTACGGAGGGTATCCCGCCTACTGCCGGAAAAAAAATTTGTTTAATCAAAACCACCGGTTCAACCGGTGGTTTGCTCCACCCCTATAAGGGGTGATTACTGGCTTGACCCCTAAAAGGG
>CALWDJ010000014.1 GCA_944376655.1 uncultured Clostridia bacterium | reverse complement strand
GAGGCGCAGGCTTCGCCACACGCCGTCCACCTGCATCTCCAGCAGCCACTCGTCCGGGCAGGGGCGCGCCGGGCCCACCACGGTGTCCTCCGCATCATTGCGGATCGTCAGCTGGACGGTCTCCACATCGGCGGGATAGACGTCCTGCTGCACCGTGAAAGAAATCCGCTCCTGCCCGAAGAGATCGTTGACCGTCTCATAGGGGGATACGCCCCCGATCGGGCCGCGAAAGCGGAGGTACAGCCCCGCCGCCGCAGCCAGCGCCAGCACCATCACCGTTACGGCTATCTGGCTTTTCCCGAAAACTTTACCTTTTTTCATCATAGCTTCCTCCCGCTATATAAACTCTTTTAGATGTGATATCAAGCGCCGCAGTGACGGCGTTTTCTATTTTCTCGTTTATTGCCTCGCTGTCGCCTCCCTCGCACACGATTGCGACGCCGCGCACTTCAGGCATTTCGGTTGTCACCAGCAGCGCCTGCTCGCCGCCGTCGGCGGTTTTTACGGTTATGTAGCTCTGTTTTGACTCGCTTGCCGTGCTTTTGGAATCGCTTTCGGTCCTGTCGGACGAAACGCCCTCGTTTACGTCGGCGTATGAATAGACAAGACCGCTTTCAAGAGTTATCGCCACGCTGACTTTATCGCTTCCGGTTATACTGCTGACTATTCCCCGTATGCTCTCCTCAAGCTGGAGCCGATATTCCTCGGCGCTTATCTCACCCGCAGAAGCCTGAGCCTGACGGCTTGCCGTGTCGTCTTCTTTCCCGAAAAGCGAGGAAAGGAAAATCAGCAGTATACCGCAAAGCCCCGCGATCATCAGTATTTTTGGCGATTTGATTTTTTCGGTCAGTTTTTTTAACGCGTCATTCATTTATAACCTCAACCTCGTAATTCTCCGCTACGACGCCAAGCGCTTCCTTTACCGTCCGCTCATCGCAGCCGGTATAAATAATAACCTTAGTAATTATTATGCTGCCGTCGTCGCTTTTATCCGTACAAACAGTAATTTTAGAAAAATTTATTCCCGAAGCCTTAAGCACCGCCCCGTAAACATACTCCGCCGACGCCGCGTCAAGGCTCTGTCGGGGTATCTCGTCCGCAGCGGGAAAAACCGCGTCCCACTCCGCCGTGCCGAGCGTCACCCCCGCGGACGATATAACAATCACGAGAAACACCAGTCCCAGTATGTAACGCACCGGCTTTTCCATCACGCCGCCCGGAGAGAGCATATAAAGCGCTCCGGTAAACACGCAGGCGGCGCAAAGCGCGGTGATAAAGGCGGTTATATAGCTCATGCCGGTTTCACCCCTGTCACTACCGCCGCAAGCGAAATAATAAACATCGCCCCTACCATCAGTATCACTCCGGCAAGCACCGAGAGCATTGAGTCCACCGCGCGCAGCAGCCCCGATATTTCGGAAAGCGAGAAAAGCTCCGCCGCCGCCGAGGTCACAAGCAGCACCAGCCGCCAGATAAGCAGCTCGGCTATAAGCGGCAGAAGCATTGCCGCGCAGGCGAGCGCGCCGTATATACCTACCGATGATTTTAAAAGCCCCATAGAAGCGGTAACCGTGCCGAGCGCTTCCGAGAGCACTCCGCCGGCAACCGGCACCGACGAGCCTATAATGAATTTGGCGGTTTTTGAGACAAGGCTGTCGGCGGAGGAATTGACGGCGGTCTGTATCCCGAGAATACCGAGAAAGACCGTCGAGATAAACGCCATTATCCACATGGCGGCTTTTTTAAGTATATCCGCTATGCCGGTCCGGCGCATAAGGGGCGAGACCGCCGAGGTTATGCTTACCGCGAGATAGCCGCCCATAAGAGGCAGCACGGCGAAGCCCGAAACGTATGTGACTCCCTGCGCGGCGGCAAGCAGCAGGGCGCTCATCGATACCGAGGTTGCCGGCGCTCCCGCCGACGCCACTGTAACAGCGAAGACCGGAATAAACGAAAGCATAAAGACCCCTGTGCCCTTAACGGCGTTTACCGAGGCGTTCACGACCGAAGCCACCGGCACCGCCACTACCGCCGCCGCTGCCGCGGCAGAAGCGTAAACCGCGGCGGTAACCGCTCCGCTTTTTATTTCTGCCGACGCTAAAGCGGCGGATATAAGTATTACCGCAAGTATCGCCGCCCCCGCGCGCAGCGGCGATTTGGCACCCGAGGCGATAAACCCGAAAATATGCGAAAAAACGCTTTCGGCGGTCAGATTGTCTGTCCAGCCGTAATCTGACGGGTCTATACCGCTCTCCTCAAAGTATTCGCGCACGCTGTCGGGCAGGTTTTCGCTCAATTCGTCCGCTCCGCTCTTTTCATACTGCTCAGCGTAAAATTCCTCCGCCGAGCCGGCTTTTTCGTTTTCTCCCTCATATGCCGCGGCGGGCAGGATAAAAAGAGCCGCCGCGCAGAGCACCGCGAGCAGTAATTTCGCTTTTCTTATCACAGCAGACTCACCGCCGTTTCAAGCACCGACGATATAAGCGGCAGCGATATTATAAGTATGGCGCATTTACCGGCAAGCTCCGCCTTTGCCGCAAGCGAGGTTTGTCCGCTGTCACGGCAGGCGTCGGCGATAAATCCGGTCACGTATCCTATTCCGAGCGCCTTGAACGCCACGGTAAAATACTCCGCCTTAATGCCGTATCCGTCAAGCCGGGCTTTTATATATTCTATCGGGGGAATTATCCCCATTATTATATAAGCGGTCACCGCGGCTCCGCCCGCCAGCGCCACTGCCAGAGCGTACTCCCCCTTGTACTGCCTGAGCACCAGCGCCAGCACGGCGGTTATAAGGCACACCGCGAGAATTTTGAATATTTCCATAGCTATAACCCGAAAAGGCTTTTTACCGCCTCAAACAGGTCGGCAATGGCGTTTACCACCATAAGCAGCACCACGACAAGTCCCGCGAGGGTGGTAAGCAGCGCCTGGTCCTCCCTGCCCGAGCGCACCAGCACAAGATTCAGCACCGTGACGATTATGCCTATCGCGGCTATCCTGAATATAAAATCAACGTCCATCAGTTTCACCTACAAGAAAAAAATACATAAAAACACGCCGCACAGCACTCCGAGAGTATTGTAAAGCCGGCAGAGTTCCCCGCATTTTTTCTCCGCCTCGCCGCATCTTGTCTCAAAAAGTCTTATGTAAAGCTCGGTTCTGCCGCATTCGGCGTCCGCGTCCGCCATACCAATGTTCGAGAAAAACTCACGCAGCAGAGCGACGTCCGGCTTATCAAGGTACGCGGGATTTATTTCCGCTCCCCGACCCGTATACACCGCGGTGTCTTTATCAAAGCAGCGGTTGACTATATCTCCCGTCTCTCCGGTGCCGAGCCTTATATGCTCTTTAAGCTCAGACAGCGAGCGGCATATTCCGCACAGCTTTGAGTGTCTTTTTTTAAGCCGGAGAGATTTTAAAAATCCGGCGAGCGAAGAAGCCGAGAAAATAAGGGTAAGTCCCGCCAGCTTAAACAGCCAGTCCACAAAAAAGCTCCTTTGTGTCAAGCATTTTCACGGTGCCGCCGTGAAGAGACGGCAGAAGCGCGACAGAGTTTACCGCTCCGCTCTTTATCAGCTCTCTCGTGACCGCGCGCCGCATAAGGTCCTCCTCGCCGCCGGCATGGGCGGTGGTTATTATGCTTACTCCCGCGTTAAAGCTGCCGCTGACTCCGGCAAGCTCCCTTTCGGTGCCTATCTCGTCAAACGCCACTATGTCGGGGAACATTGTCCTAACCGCTATTTCAAGTCCCGCCGCCTTGTCGGCGGTCAGTAAAACATCGGTTCCGGCACCTAAATCGTTATAGGCAATACCGCCGCTGCTGCCCGAAATCTCTCCCCTGCTGTCTATTACCGCCACACGGTAGATCCTGCCGCACATTCCTCCGGCGAGCTGCCGCACAAGGTCGCGCAGCACCGTTGTCTTTCCGCTGCCCGGAGGCCCCGCAATAAGCAGTCCGTCGCCCTTGTAGGCTCTCGCAATATCGTTGGCGGCGCCGAAAATCTCCCGCGCTATTCTTATATTGACCGACGACACGTCGTGCATTACGCCGTTTTCGGTCAGTCTGCCGCACACTCCGGCTCTGTGACCGCCCTCCATCATAATAAAGCCGTTTTTAAGCTCTTCGGAATGGGCGAAAGCCGAATTTTTGCAAAGCAGTCTGAAGCTCTCCTCAACGTCGCGCTTTTCTGCCTTTAATAGCCCCTGCGTGATATAAAACGAAACCCTGCCGCTTTCAAGCACAAAAACCGTCTCCCCGCCCACGGTAAGCGCCACGGGAAGACCTGTCCGCAGTCTGATTTCCTCGGCGCCCTGTCTTACCGCAGGGGGCAGTTTTTCGAGCTTTTCCCTTATCCTCTCCGCCACTCCGTAAAGGGCGGAATTAAAGCTGTCTTTGTTTTCCATAGCCTGTCACCTCACAGTAAATAGTATGCCGGGGTTGTCCCTGTTAGAACGCTTTTAAAATTTTTTTCGGACAGCCTTTTTTAATCTTTTTTTATTTTTTAAGCCGCAAAAGCCAACACGCGGAATTTTTTGTGATTTTTGAGGAATGTTATTAAAAGAAATCCACAGGAGGTATTTTATGAAAAAAACGATTTCTTTTATATTATCTATAATCTGCGCGCTCTCCTGCGCCTCGCTCGCGGGCTGCGGAGAAAAAGACAGCGCACAGGTGTATTTCCTTAACTTCAAGCCCGAATCCGCTTCCGTTTACGAGGAGCTTGCCAAAAAGTACGAAGAGGAAAAAGGCGTAAAGGTAAAGGTGGTCACCGCCGCGGCGAACAACTACGAACAGACCCTTAAATCTGAAATAGCCAAATCCAGCGCTCCTACCATTTTTCAGGTAAACGGCCCGGTAGGCTATGAGGCGTGGAAAAGCTACTGTCTCGATATAAAGGACAGCAAGCTTTACGATATGCTGTCCGACAAGTCACTCGCCATAAAGGAGGACGGCGGAGTATATGCCATTCCCTATGTGGTAGAAGGCTACGGCATAATTTACAATGACGCGATAATGAAAAAATACTTCGCGCTGCCGAATAAAAAAACCGACCTTAAATCCGCCGACGAAATCGACAGCTTTGACAAGCTCAAGGCGGTTGTCGAGGATATGAGCAAAAACCTTTCCGCCCTCGGAATAGAAGGCGTGTTCGCCTCGACCTCGCTTTCAAGCGGCGAGGACTGGCGCTGGCAGACCCATCTGCTCAACGTGCCGGTTTATTATGAGTTCTCCGATAAGAACGATGAAAACGCCGACCTGCCGCTTGCGGTGCTTGACGCCGGCGAAATCGAATACAAGTATGCCGAAAACTTCGAAAATCTTTTTGACCTTTATATAAACAATTCCGTAACAAAACCTTCGCTTTTAGGCTCGAAATCTGTTGCCGACTCGATGGCGGAGTTTGCACTCGGCAAAGCGGCAATGGTTCAGAACGGAAACTGGGCATGGTCGCAAATTTCCGGAGTTGAAGGCAACACCGTCAAAAAAGAGGATATAAAAATGCTGCCCCTTTACACCGGTGCCGAGGGTGAAAAAGGACAGGGCATATGTATAGGCACAGAAAACTACCTTGCTATAAACAAAAACGCTTCCGAAGAGCAGCAGAAAAACTCACTTGATTTTCTCGAATGGCTTTTTGGCAGTGAAACGGGTAAAAAGTACGTTACCGAAAAGCTCGGATTCATAACCCCGTTCAACACATTTTCTGAAGACGAGCTTCCCGACGACCCGCTCGCAAAGGAAATAGCCCGTTATATGAATGACGGCTCGGTAAAGAATATACCGTGGGTATTTACCGGATTTCCGAGTGAAGCCTTCAAAAAGGATACCGGAAGCGCTCTGCTTGACTACGTCCAGGGCGACAAGAAATGGGAAGACGTAAGAAAAATAATAACCGACAAATGGAAGAGTGAGCGAGCTTAAATGGAAAAAACGGTAAAACGCTGGTTTCCGATATTCGTACTGCCGACCCTTGCGGCATTTCTCATAGCCTTTGTAATACCGTTTATAATGGGCGTCCTGCTCTCGTTTACCGAGTTCCGCACCGTTACCGACGCGCAGTTTGTCGGATTTTCAAACTATATCCGCGCGTTTACCGACGACCGGCTTTTTATCGATTCCTTAATCTTTACGGTAAAATTTGCGGCGGTTTCTGTCATAGGCATAAACGTTCTGGCCTTCGCGCTGGCGCTGCTGTTCACAAGGGAGCTGCCCGGCACCAATTTCTTCAGAACCGTATTCTTTATGCCGAACCTCATTGGCGGAATAGTGCTCGGTTATATATGGCAGGTAATAATAAACGGCGTTCTCTACCGCTTCGGCTACTCTATAACCTCTGACCCGTCCTTCGGCTTCTGGGGGCTTGTGGTGCTTATGCACTGGCAGATGATAGGCTATATGATGATTATTTATATAGCCGGCATCCAGAATATCCCCGGGGATATTTTAGAGGCGGCGAGAGTGGACGGAGCGAACGCCGCCACCGTGCTTTTCAGGATAACAATTCCGTCGGTAATGCCGTCGGTCACAATATGCCTCTTTCTGACCATAACAAACTCCTTCAAGCTGTTTGACCAGAATCTGGCTCTGACCGCCGGCGCTCCCGCCGACCGCACGCAGATGGTGGCGCTCGATATTTTCAACACATTTTATTCCCGTACCGGATATGAGGGAGTAGGACAGGCGAAAGCCGTCATATTCTTTATAATAGTGGCGGTAATAGCTCTCGCGCAGCTGTGGCTGACAAGAAGAAAAGAGGTTGAAAGCTGATGGCAAGAAAAATACTCAATATTATTTTCTTTCTGCTGCTCTGCGCCTTTGCCGCGGCATTTATATTTCCGGTAGCGGTAATTCTCATAAACTCCTTCAAGGCGAAATTCTCAATAAGTCAAAGCCCCTTTACGATACCGACCGGAAACGATTTTGTAGGTCTTTCAAACTATACGGCGGGCATCAGAAGCACGGGCTTTCCGTCGGCGTTCGGCTGGTCGCTTTTTATAACCCTTTTTTCGATAGCGGCTATAATTATCTTTACGTCGATGTGCGCCTGGTATATCGTAAGGGTAAAAACCGCGTATACCTCTGTGCTTTACTACGCGCTTGTCTTTTCAATGATAGTACCGTTTCAGATGGTTATGTTCACGATGTCAAAAACAGCAAACGTCTTGCATCTTGACAATCCGCTTGGTATAATACTCATATACCTCGGCTTCGGGGCGGGGCTTTCGGTTTTTATGTTCACCGGCTTTATAAAAACGGTGCCGCTCGGCATTGAGGAGGCGGCGACAATAGACGGCTGCTCCCCCTTCGAGACCTTCTGGCTGGTTGTTTTCCCGATTCTCAAGCCTACCGCCATAACCGTCGCCATACTCAATTCGATGTGGATATGGAACGATTACCTTCTGCCCTACCTTGTGATAGGCGGCGATTACCGCACCATTCCGATAGCGGTGCAGTATTTAAAGGGCGGCTACGGCTCGGTGGATATGGGCGCGCTTATGGCTATGCTGGTGCTTTCGGTAATACCGGTTATCGTTTTTTATCTTTCCAGTCAGAAATATATAATAAAAGGAGTTGCGGCAGGTGCGGTTAAAGGGTAACGAGCCAAAATACAAAAGGGAAAGCGGTATTCTTCTGCATCTTTCCTCCCTGCCCGACCGTTACGGTATAGGCTCGCTCGGCGGCGAGGCTTACAGATTTATCGATTTTTTGAAAAGCAGCCGTCAGTCCTGCTGGCAGCTGCTTCCGCTGTGTCCGGTCGGAAAAGGAAACTCACCTTACAGCTCGGTCAGCGCCTTTGCCGGAGAGCTGCTTTTTATTGACCTTGAATTGCTTGTAAGCGACGGGCTGTTAAATCCGGCTGATATTCCCGATCCTGATTTTCCTCAAAATGTCAATTACCGCGCGGTGCGGGAGTTTAAACTCCCTCTTATTAAAAAAGCGGCGGAGAATTTTGACCCGCGCTCACGTGATTTTAAGCGTTTCTGCAAGGAAAATGACTTTTGGCTCGACGATTTCGCGCTTTTCTCGGCTATAAAAGAGGTAAAGCGCAGAAAGAGCTTTCTGGGGCTTGACGACGGGCTTAAATACCGTCTTCCGGCGGCAGTGCAGCAGTTCAGAAACCGTCACGCCGAGAAAATACTTTTTTATAAAATCACGCAGTATTTTTTCTTCAGCCAGTATATGCGGCTTAAAAGCTACGCCAATGAAAACGGCATAAAGCTGATAGGCGATATCCCTTTTTACGTTCAGCTTGAAAGCGCCGACGTCTGGAGCAGTCCCGATAATTTCCGCCTGGGCCGTGATATGACTCCGGTGCTGGTGGCGGGTGTGCCGCCCGATATTTTCTCCGCCGACGGTCAGCTCTGGGGCAACCCTATATACGACTGGGATTATCAGAAAAACGACGGCTACGGCTGGTGGAAGCAGCGGCTCATGCACAATTCGACTATGTACGATATTATACGCATAGACCATTTCAGGGCGTTTGCCGACTATTACACCATTCCCTACGGCGCAGAAACCGCGCGCAGCGGCACCTGGGAAAAGGGCGCGGGGCTGGGCTTCTGGAACACGGTTAAGGAAAATGTCCGTGCGGAAATAATAGCAGAGGATTTGGGCGGTGACACGCCGGAGGTGAAAAAGCTGGTAAGCGACACGGGCTTTCCGGATATGAAGGTGCTTCAGTTCGCCTTCAGCTCAGACCTCTCAAACCAGTTCCTGCCGAAAAATTACGGAAGAAACTGCATATGCTACACCGGCACTCACGACAACGACACCACACGCGGCTGGTACGAAAAGGCGACCGACAAGGAGCGCCTTATGTTTTCGCGGCTTGTGCCTGCCGACAAATCCGGCTCGGCGGTTCTAAGCCTTATAGCCTACGCGATGAAGTCAAAGGCGCGCACGGTGATAATACCTATGCAGGACTATCTTGAGCTTGATTCCTCGGCAAGGCTCAACACTCCCGGCGTGCCGTCAGGCAACTGGGAATGGCGGCTCTCGCCTGACGACCTTGACGAAAATCTTGAAAAAACCGTGCGCCGGCTGTCGTCGGGCAGGAACAGGGACTGAATAAAAAAAATAAGAAAAAACGGCAGTGCTTTCCGGATCCCGCGTCAACCGCGGCCGGAATAAAGCTGCCGTTTTATTATATTTCATTTTCCTGTTCTGACGGTTCATTTGTTTTTCCGCGGATTTCAGATTGAGCGGAAGCCTTTTCCGATAATCTCACTGCTGTTTACAATGGTTATAAAGGCGTGCGGGTCCTCTTTTCTGATGAAATTTCTGAGCAGTGCCGCCTCGCGGCGGGTCAGCACCGTCATAAGCACCTTTTCGGCGTTATTGCTGTAAGCACCGTGCGCCTCCTGCTCGGTAGCCGTGCGCCGCAGCTGTTCCATTATGAATTGCTTTACCTTTTCGGGCTCGCTGCTTATCACCGTGCACACCTTGCGGAGATTGAGGCTTTCTATTGCGCTGTCCACCACCGTGCATTTGAGTATCATACCGAGTATGCAGTAAAGTCCGGTCGAGGCGCCGTAAAGATACGCCGCAATAAGCACTATGCCGAGGTCGCTTATCAGCAGCGACTTTCCTATCTCAAGGCTCGTATGCTTGTTGAGTATCATCGCTATTATATCGGTGCCTCCGGTCGAGGCGCCGATATTGAAGACTATCGCCGAGCCTATCGCCGGAAGTATCACCGCAAAGCAGAACTCCAGAAAGCGCTGATCGGTGAGCGGTTTTTCAAGCGGAAACAGCTTTTCACATACAGTTACATAAAAGGACAGTGCAAAAGATGAGTAAACCGTCCAACCCATTGATTTTATATTTAGAAATATTACGCCAAGCACCACAAGCAGAGCGTTTACTATCCACATCGCGCCGCCGACGTCGAGCTTCGGGAAAACGGTTGAAAGAATAATGGAAATACCTGAGGTGCCGCCGAAGGCAAGGTGATTGGGCGTTTTAAACACCGATATCCCCACCGCGGTAAAGATAAGTCCGAGATTAAGCAGCAGAAAAAATTTAATATTATAGACCGCTTCCGCGCGGCTCGGCTTTTTGAATTTAATACCCATATCCGCTTTTCCTTTCCGCAAAATCAAAATATTTCACCCTTTGTTTTAAGAATAACACAATCGGAACATATTGTAAAGCGGCAGCTTTCTGTTATTTGCCGCGGCATTTCTGTTTCAGGTGTTTTATTATGTTTCCGGCGTCCGTCCTGTGCCTTTCAGGGCGGACGCCGGTTCACTGTCTCCGCCGCAATTTCGCGGGGGCAAAAAGCGATTAAAAAACTATGGACACAAAAGCCGCGAGCGCAAAAGCCGTAAACGCAAAAAAACGCTGACGCAAAAACCCCAAATTCAAAAAAATTGCTGACGCAAAAACCGCCGCGGGGCATAAGCCCTGCGGCGGTTCGGATTACGGACAGGCCTGAAAATTCAATTTCACGGCTTATGTCTGTTTTTTGTTTTAGTACACACATTATCGGCGCAAAACGCCGCGATATACGGCATATGCCTGTAAGGCTGCGCCGTGCCCAATGTGAGTACTAAACCCACGAAGTTATACCAACTCGATTATAGCCATCTCGGCAGCGTCACCGCGGCGCGGTCCGGTCTTTATAATACGGCAGTAACCGCCGTTTACCTCAGCGTACTTCGGAGCAATTTCGTTGAAGAGCTTGCTCACAACGTCTTCCTTGGTGATGAACGCCATAGCCTGACGCTTGTTGCTTAAGGTGTTTTCCTTTGCGAGTGTAATATACTTCTCTGCCATTGATCTTACTTCTTTGGCTCTGGTCACAGTAGTCTCTATTCTGCCGTTCTCAAGCAGAAAGGTCACCATTGCTCTTAACATGGCGGTTCTGTGATCGCTGGTTCTTCCCAGTTTGCGGGTACCTGGCATTTCTATTCACTCCTTAACAGTGATTTTGCTTTATTCTTCGTCGTTCTTAAGGGTGAAGCCGAAGGAATTCAGCTTTGCGATTACCTCTTCAAGCGACTTGCGGCCGAGATTCCTTACCTTCATCATATCCTCCTCGGACTTGTTGATAAGGTCTTCCACCGTGTTTATACCTGCGCGCTTCAGGCAGTTGAAGCTGCGTACAGATAAATCCAGCTCATCGATCGTGAGATCGAGAACCTTTTCCTTTTCGTTGTCGTTCTTCTCTGTCATAATGCTCTCGCCCTCGCAGGCGCCCTCGGTCAGATCAAGGAAAAGCTCAAGATGCTCTATAAGCACCTTTGCGGACATTGAAACCGCCTCGTTCGCTCTTATCGAGCCGTCGGTCCAGACCTCAAGCGTGAGCTTGCCCTTATCGGTAACGTTGCCCACACGGGTATTGTCCACAATGAAATTTGCCTTGAGCACAGGCGTATAGATAGAGTCAACGGGAATTACGCCGATAACATTCTGCGCCGGTCTGTTCTGGTCGGCGGGCACATAGCCCCTGCCCTTGTCAAGAGTCATCTCCATATTGAGCTTGGCTCCCGCGTCAAGCGTGGCGATGTACATATCCGGATTGAGAATCTCAACCTCGGAATCGGCCTTTATCGAAGCGGCGGTCACCACACAGGGACCCTCTGCCTCAATATATATCTTTTTCGCCGTATCTGCATGGAGCTTTGCTATAAGACCCTTTATGTTGAGGATTATCTCGGTGACGTCCTCTTTTACACCGGGAATAGTGGAAAACTCATGCACAACACCGTCTATCTTCACAGAGGTAACGGCGACGCCGGGCAGTATCGAAAGCAGTACGCGGCGCATACTGTTGCCGAGTGTCGTTGCGTAGCCTCTCTCAAGCGGCTCCATGACAAATTTGCCGTAGGTTCCGTCGTTTGTGAGCTGGACGGTTTCAATTCTGGGCTTTTCAATTTCTATCATTTAAAAGCTCCGTTTCTCCGTACAGTTATTTTATGCCGCGGCGCCCGTACGGAAGACGCCGGCAAAGTTCGCTTTATTACTTAGAATAGAACTCGACGATGAGCTGCTCGTCAACAGGAGCCTCTATCTGCTCTCTTGTCGGCAGAGCGATAACCTTAGCGGTAAGCTGCTCACGGTCAACATCTATCCACTGCGGAACGGGTCTCGCGCTGTTAGCCTCAACGACAGCCTTTATCTTCTCGCTGCTGCGGCTCTTCTCGCATATCGAGACAACATCTCCGGCCTTTAAGAGATACGAAGCGATGTCAACACGCTTGCCGTTTACCTCGAAATGACCGTGGCCTACAAGCTGACGCGCCTCCGCTCTTGAAGAAGCGAATCCGACTCTGTATACCACATTGTCAAGACGGCTCTCAAGGATTTTCAAAAGGTTGTCGCCGGTAATGCCCTGCTTCCTTTCAGCAATTTCAAAATAATGATGGAACTGATTCTCCTGGACTCCGTAGAAACGTCTCGCGGTCTGCTTCGCACGAAGCTGCATACCGTATTCAGACGACTTCTTTCTGCCCTGACCGTGCTGGCCGGGCGCGTAGCCTCTGATGCCTACCGAGCATTTTTCCGAATAGCAGCGCTCGCCCTTGAGGAACAGCTTCTGACCCTCGCGGCGGCAGAGTCTGCAGACTGCACCGGTATATCTTGCCATCTGTTACACCTCCAAATTTTTAACGCAATTACTATTGCACAGATAATTTTTAATGATTATACGCGTCTTCTCTTGGGAGGACGGCAGCCGTTGTGCGGAATCGGGGTAACGTCCTTTATAAGGCTTACCTCAAGACCTGCGGTCTGCAGCGCGCGGATAGCCGCCTCACGTCCTGCACCCGGACCCTTTACATACACTTCAACAGTCTTAAGACCGTGCTCCATTGCCGCCTTGGCAGCGGTCTCGGCCGCGCTCTGCGCAGCGAAAGGAGTAGACTTTCTTGAGCCTCTGAAACCTAACTCGCCCGCGGAAGCCCATGAAAGAGCGTTGCCCTGCGTGTCGGTTATGGTAACGATTGTATTGTTGAAGGTAGACTGGATATGGGCTGAGCCACGTTCGATATTTTTCTTCTCACGGCGACGGCGTGTAGCGGTCGTCTTGCCCTTTGCAGTAGCCATATTATCTTCCTCCTACTTATTTCTTCTTGTTAGCTATGGTCTTCTTCGGACCCTTGCGTGTGCGCGCATTGGTCTTTGAACGCTGACCTCTTACGGGCAGGTTCTTGCGATGGCGCAGACCGCGATAGCTTCCGATTTCGATAAGTCTCTTTATGTCAAACGCGATGGTACGGCGACGGTCACCTTCAACCTGAAGGTTGTGGTCGATATATTCACGCAGTTTGGAAATATCGTCCTCGGTTAAGTCCTTGACGCGGGTATCGGGATTGATACCGGTATCGGCAAGGATTTTTTTCGATGTTGTAAGGCCGATTCCGAATATATAGGTAAGTCCTATTTCGACTCGCTTCTCATTCGGAAGATCAACACCAGCAATACGTGCCATTTATCAAAGCACCTCCATATTTTTTTCTCGCGCAATTAACCCTGACGCTGCTTGTGCTTCGGGTTCTCGCAGATAACCATTACCTTGCCCTTGCGCTTGATGATTTTGCATTTCTCGCAAATTTTTTTAACAGAAGGTCTGACTTTCATTAGATTATGCCTCCTTTAAATTCTTGACTGTTATTTTGAACGCCAGGTTATACGACCCTTTGACAGGTCGTACGGAGACATCTCAACAGTCACCTTGTCACCCGGAAGTATGCGTATGAAATTCATGCGCAGCTTGCCGGAAATGTGAGCAAGTATTACATGTCCCCCCTGAATTTCCACTTTGAACATTGCGTTGGGCATTGCCTCAACAACGGTGCCTTCAAGCTCTATCATGTCTTCCTTGGACATATCGGTTCCTCCTTAACGCTCCCCGCGTCTCTGTACGCCGCGAGAGCCCGTCTTAATTGTCTGTCGGTACTGTAACTGTTTTCACCGAGCACCGTGCCGGTAAAGCTCAGATGCTTCGGATTCTTTTTCTTGGGGTTTTCAAGCGGACGCTCCTTCCCGTCGCAGACGTAAAGTGCGTTCCCCTCTTCCTTTACCACAACAAGGAAATGTCCCTTGTCCCTGCCCGCCTTCGAGCATACTATGCGGCCTACCATAAACTTCCCTCAGACCACGGTCATGATCTTCGGGCCGTCCGCGGTGATAGCCACCGTGTGCTCAAAATGAGCCGATAAAGAACCGTCCCTTGTCAAAACAGTCCATCCGTCCGGCAATACCCTGACTCCCGGCGCGCCCGCGTTTACCATGGGCTCTATCGCCAGCGTCATTCCGGGCATGAGACGGATCCCTCTGCCGGGAGTGCCGAAATTCGGAACCTCCGGAGCCTCATGCAGGTTGAGCCCCACGCCGTGTCCGACAAACTGCCGCACGACTGAGTATCCCCTTGCCTCGACATACTGCTGCACCGCGTGACCTATATCACCGATCCTGCCGCCTGCGCACGCCGCGCGTATCCCCTCGTAAAGGCTTTCGCGCGTTGTGTCCATCAGCCGCTTCGCCTCCTCGGATACGTCCCCGCAGGCGAAAGTGGCGGCATTGTCACCGTGATATCCGTCAAACTTCGCGCCGAGGTCGATACTTACTATGTCCCCCGCGCGCAGCTTTCTTGTGTGCGACGGTATGCCGTGAATAACTTCGTTGTTGATTGATATACAGGCGGTAGCGGGATAGCCCTCATAATTCTTGAAATTGGGCTCCCCGCCCTGGCTGAGTATATACTCCTCCGCCAGACGGTCAAGCTCGGCTGTTGTAACTCCTGGCTCCACCGCTTTGCCGGCTGCTTGTAACGCTCCGGCCGATATTCTGCAGGCTTCCTTCATAATCTGAAGCTCGCGGCCGGTTTTAAGCAAAATCATATCTGATTCTCCAATGCTTCGAGCACAAGGCGGGTGGTATCCTTTACCTCGTCCTGACCCTGTACCTCAATGAGCTTTCCGCAGCTCTTGTAAAAATCCTTGAGCGGCTCGGTCTGCTCGTGATAAACGTTAAGTCTGTTTTTCACTGTTTCCGGCTCGTCGTCCTTACGGATAACAAGGTTACCGCCGCAGATATTGCAGACGCCCTCGACATCGGGCTTCTTGTACTCGGTGTGATAGCTCGCTCCGCACTTCTCGCAGACGCGTCTGCCCGACATGCGCTTTACTATCTCACTGTCCGCGACCTCAATGGAGAGTGCCGCGTCGATCACAAAGCCCATATCGTCAAGCGCTACCGCCTGCGGTATGGTGCGCGGGAAACCGTCGAGAATGTAGCCTTCCTTGCAGTCCGGCTCACTCAAACGCTCCTTGATAATGCCTATCACGACATTATCCGGAACAAGCTCGCCCGCGTCAATATAGGATTTTGCCTTAAGTCCCATTTCGGTGCCGTTCTTAAGAGCGGCGCGGATTATATTACCCGTCGAAACGGTCGGAATATTGTATTTTTCGGAGATTATCTCCGCCTGGGTACCTTTTCCGGCGCCCGGTGCTCCCAAAAGAATGAGCTTCATATTCTTTCTCCTTAAATCTTAATCAAGGAATCCCTTGTAATGACGCATCATCATCTGGGACTCAAGATTACGAACCGTGTCAAGCGCAACACCGACCATAATCAGTACCGAAGTACCGCCCAGCGAAATGTTTATTTCGCCGACAGAGCCTATGATTATCGGAAGTATCGCGATAACGCTTAAGAAAAGCGCTCCCATCAGTGTTATTCTTGACAGTATTTTGGAAATGAAATCAGAAGTGGATTTTCCGGGACGGATTCCGGGAATGGCTCCGCCGTTCTTACGCAGGTTGTTCGCCATTTCAATGGGATTAAACTGGATTGTTGCGTAGAAATACGCGAATCCGATTATCAGTATGAAATAAATTACCGCGTAGAATATGCCCTGAACGCTGAAAAGCGAAAGAGCCTTGTACCAGAAATTGTCCGTGCTTGTCATAAATGACAGTATCATTGTCGGAAGCATGAGTATAGATGAAGCAAAGATTATCGGCATAACACCCGACATATTTACCTTGATCGGAATATGCGTGTTCTGTCCGCCGTACATCTTGTTGCCTACTACGCGCTTCGCGTACTGCACCGGAATGCGGCGCTCCGCGTTGGTCATCCATACTATAAATACGATAACCGCGAGGAAAAGCACCACAATGCCCACAACCGCGACCTTTTGAAGTTCCCAGTACGCAAGTAACGCTCTGAAAGCCTGAGGTCCGCGGGAAAGGATACCTGCGAAAAGCAGTATCGAAATACCGTTTCCGATACCCTTTACGTCTATCTGCTCGCCCAGCCACATAACAAGCGCCGAACCTGCCGTGAAGGCAAGCACTATAACGAACGCCGCGAAAATCACCGCGCCGCCGCTTACGCTTAAAAAGCCGCTGTTGTTCAGATAGATAAAGTACGCGGTACCCTGTATCAGCGCCAATATAACCGTCGCGTAACGGGTTATCTGCGCCAGCTTCTTCTGACCTTCCTCGCCCTCTTTTGAAAGTCTCTCAAGAGCGGGGATAGCTACGCAGAGAAGCTGAATTATAATTGAAGAGTTGATGTACGGGGTGACAGACATCGCGAATATCGCGCCGTACTCAAGTCCGCCGCCTGTCAAAATTGACAGGTAGCTGAAAAACTCATTTGTCGTTCCGTCGGTCGAGGCGTTTCTCAGCGCCTCAACATCAATGTAGGGAACCGGTATAACCGAGCCTACGCGGAAAACCAAAATGATGAAAATGGTAAAAAGAATCTTATTGCGAATTTCTTTTATCTTCCAGGCGTTTCTTAATGTTTCTAACATCAGATCACCTCAGCCTTTCCGCCGACGGAATTGATCTTCTCAGCGGCAGACGCGGAGAAAGCATTGAGCTTTACGGTCAGCTTCTTTGTGAGCTTGCCGTTGCCGAGCACCTTTACGGGGCGGTTTGCCTTCTTGATTATTCCTTTTTCGGCAAGAGCGGCAGCGTCTACCGTGGCGCCGTCCTCGAACACTTCGAGAGCCGAAAGATTTACAGCCGACCATTCCTCGGCAAAAATATTGTTGAAGCCGCGCTTCGGAACGCGTCTCTGAAGCGGCATCTGACCGCCTTCAAAGCCCGGTCTCATACCGTGACCGGCACGCGCCTTCTGACCCTTGTGGCCCTTGCCGGCGGTTTTGCCGTTTCCCGAGCCGTGACCTCTGCCTATGCGCTTTGCCTCCCTGACGGAGCCGAAAGCCGGAGATAATTCATGCATTTTCATTGTTCGCACCTCCTTGCTTAATTCACGCGGAACTTTCCGCATTCCCGCGGATGTCCGCGGATAAGGGTTCCTTAACCCTCAGTTACCTCTACAAGATGTGAAATCTTGTTTATTTTGCCTCTGGTCTGAGCGTTATCCGGCTGGATTTTCTCGTCGCCGATCTTGAAAAGACCCAGGGCATTTGCGGTAGCAATCTGGTCCTTCTTGGAACCGATAGTGCTCTTTACCAGCTTTACCTTAAGGCCGGCAGCCTTCTTTGTTGCCATAACGCTGCTCCTCCTTAACCTATGATTTCCTTAACGGACTTGCCGCGTACCGCCGCAACCTCTTCGGCGCTGCGGAGTGAGGCAAGACCCGCTACCGTGGCGCGAACCACGTTGCACGGATTGTTAGAGCGCAAAGCCTTGGTACGAATGTCGGAAATGCCGACAGTCTCAACCACCGCACGGACCGCGCCGCCGGCTATAACGCCGGTACCGGGAGCAGCAGGCTTCAAGAGGACTCTGCCGGCGCCGAAAGCGCCGATTACCTCGTGCGGAATGGTAGTACCCTTAAGGGATACCTTTATAAGATTCTTTTTAGCGTCTTCAATTCCTTTACGGATAGCATCCGGAACCTCGGCAGCCTTGCCGAGACCGTAGCCTACTATACCGTTGCCGTCTCCTACGACCACAAGCGCCGCAAACTTCATTATGCGTCCGCCCTTGACGGTCTTTGAAACACGGTTTATCGAAACTACACGCTCCTTGAGATCCAGTGTTGATGCGTCAATATTTGTAGCCAAAAGTATTCCTCCCTTATCAGAACTTGAGTCCGCCCTCGCGGGCACCTTCGGCAAGCTCCTTGACACGGCCGTGATAAATGTATCCGCCGCGGTCAAATACAACCTCGGTGATGCCCTTTTCAGCGGCGCGTTCAGCAATTAACTTTCCAACCTTGCGTGCGCCTTCGATGTTGCCGCCGGAAATTCCGAAATCCTTCTCGTTTGAAGAAGCGGCAGCAAGGGTGACGCCGTTTACATCGTCGATAAGCTGGGCGTAAATGTTGCTGTTGGAGCGGAATACATCAAGGCGGGGGCAGGAAGCGGTGCCGCTGATCTTAGAACGAACGCGGGCGTGGCGCTTAAGCCTTGCCTTATTGCTATTCGGTTTGTTAACCATTGTTTGTACACTCCTTTATTATTTCTTCGCACCCTTGCCGGCTTTACCTTCCTTGCGGCGGATGTGCTCGTCAGCGTACTTGATTCCCTTGCCCTTGTACGGCTCGGGCGGACGCTTCTCGCGAACCTCCGCGGCAAACTGGCCGACCTGCTGCTTATCTGCACCGCTGATAACCACCTGGTTAGGCGACGGTACATCGATTGTGATTCCCGGAACCTCAGGCACGATTACCTGATGCGAAAATCCGAGGTTCATCACAAGATTTTTTCCCTGCTTCTGCGCACGGTAACCTACGCCGTTTACCTCAAGCGTCTTTGAGTAGCCGTTGGTAACGCCCTCTACCATATTGGCAACAAGGGTGCGGGTCAGTCCGTGAAGCGCGCGGTGTGTCTTGTCGTCCGACGGACGGGTTACGATTATCTCGCTGCCCTCCATGGCAATGGATATCTCAGGATTGAAGGTGCTGTGAAGCTCTCCCTTCGGTCCCTTTACGGTAACCTCACTGCCGTTTATCGTCACATTGACGCCCGCGGGAACCGTGATAGGCTTTTTTCCTATTCGTGACATTCCTAAAGCACCTCCTTACCAGACAAACGCGAGGACTTCGCCGCCGACATTGGCCTTGCGCGCCTGCTTGTCTGTCATTATGCCCTTAGAGGTGGAAAGAATGGCAATGCCGAGGCCCTTCATGACCTTGGGCATCTCCTCTACGTTTGTGTAAATACGCAGTCCCGGCTTTGAAACTCTCCTGATGCCGTTTATGATCTGCGCCTTATTGCGGCCGTACTTCAGTGTGATGTGAATTACGCCCTGCTTTCCGTCTTCCTCGACCTGAAAGCCTGTTATATATCCCTCGTCAAGTAATATCTGAGCAATAGCTTTCTTTACGTTTGACGCAGGAACATCTACCGAATCATGCTTTGCAGCAGATGCGTTACGGATTCTCGTAAGCATATCTGCTATTGTATCGCTGATTTGCATGCCGTCAACCTCCTTTGCGTATCTGCCTTACCAACTGGCCTTCTTCACTCCGGGGATCTCGCCCTTATAGGCAAGCTCTCTGAAGCATATACGGCAAATGCCGTACTTGCGAAGATAAGCATGTGGGCGGCCGCAGATTTTACATCTGTTGTACTCTCTTGTTGAAAACTTAGCAGGTCTCGCCTGCTTAACTTTCATAGCAGTCTTAGCCATATTTCTTCTCCTTATCTCGCAAACGGAGCGCCCATAAGTGTGAGTAACTCACGAGCCTCTTCATCTGTATTAGCAGTGGTGACAAAAATTATGTCCATTCCGCGGACCTTGTCTATCTTGTCATACTCGATCTCAGGGAAAATAAGCTGCTCCTTAACACCCATGGCATAGTTGCCGCGGCCGTCAAAGGCGTTGGGGTTGATTCCCCTGAAGTCTCTTACTCTCGGAAGAGCTGCGTAGAAAAGTCTCTCGACAAATTCATACATGCGCTCGCCGCGGAGTGTGACCTTTGCGCCGATCGGCATACCCTCACGGAGCTTAAAGTTCGCAACCGACTTCTTCGCGCGGCAGGGAACACCCTTCTGTCCGGTTATCTTGCTCAAATCGTTGAGTATCGCGTCGATAACCTTGGAATTGTCCTTCGCCTCGCCGGCGCCTACATTGATAACGACCTTCTCGAGCTTCGGGATCTGCATGACGCTCTTGTAGCCAAATTTTGTCATCAGTGCGGGTGCGATCGAATTTTTATATTCGTTCGACAGTGTTGACATATGTCATGTCCTCCTTACTCTTAAAAAGTCTCTTTGCATTTCTTGCACATGCGGTCTTTTCTGCCGTCCTCGTAGATCTTGGTGCCTACTCTGGTGGGCTTGCCGCACTTCGGGCATACTACCTGCACCTTGCAGGCGTATACAGCGCCCTCAGTCTCGATTATTCCGGAAGCGTCGCCCGCCTTCTTCGGCTTGGTGTGCTTCTTTACCTTGTTGATTCCCTCAACGATTACCTTTCCCTCTTTGGGGCTGACCTCAAGCACCTTTCCGGTCTTCCTGCGGTCCTTCTTGTCTCCTGTGAGGAGGATTACGGTATCGCCGGTTTTAACGTGAAGCTTGTTCATCTGTTTCTACCTCCCATTAAAGCACTTCGGGAGCCAGGGACAGGATCTTGGTGTAATCCTTGTCGCGCAGCTCTCTGGCTACCGGCCCGAAAATACGCGTGCCTCTCGGGTTCTTGTCATCACGGATGATGACAGCCGCGTTTTCATCGAATCTGATGTATGTGCCGTCATTGCGGCGAAGACCTCTTGCGGAACGAACCACAACCGCCTTCACAACATCGCCCTTCTTAACTGTACCGCCCGGAGCGGCTTTCTTGACAGAAGCCACGATGACGTCGCCAATGTTGGCATACCTCCTTCTGGAGCCTCCAAGCACGCGGATGCACATGATTTCCTTGGCACCCGTGTTGTCGGCAACCTTGAGGTAACTCTGTTGTTGTATCACAGTGTTTTCCTCCTTGTCAGGCTTACTTAGCCTTTTCGATTATTTCAGCCACGCGCCAGTTTTTATCCTTGGAGAGTGGTCTGGTCTCCATAATAAGAACTCTGTCGCCAACGCCACAGGAATTATTCTCATCATGAGCTTTAAGTCTTATAGTGTTCTTTATGATCTTCTTGTAGAGCGGATGCTTTACATTGTCCTCGATGGCAACTACAACGGTTTTGTCCATCTTGTCGCTTACGACTCTGCCCACTCTTGTTTTACGAAGGTTTCTTTCGCTCATTTAGCTGTCCTCCCTCTTTTAAGCGTTTGTGCTGTCGTTCTTGATCTCGTTCTCGCGTATCACGGTCTTGATACGGGCGATATCCTTCTTGACAGCAACTATACGCATGGGGTTGTCGAGCTGGTTGATAGCAAGCTTGAAACGCAGATTGAATAATTCTTCCTTCAGCTTTGTCAGCTGCTCGTTAAGCTCGGGCAAAGTGTTCTGTCTGATTTCCTTTGCATTCATTACTGCTCACCACCCATTTCCTGCTTGGTAACAAACTTGCACTTGATAGGCAGTTTGTTGGCTGCGAGACGCATAGCCTCTCTTGCTAATTCCTCGGTAACTCCGCCGATCTCGAACATTACGCGTCCGGGCTTTACGACCGATACCCAGTACTCCGGCGAGCCTTTACCTGAACCCATTCGGGTCTCGGCCGGCTTTTCGGTTATCGGCTTATCCGGGAAGATCTTTATCCATACCTTACCGCCACGCTTTATATAACGGGTCATGGCGATACGGGCGGCCTCTATCTGATTGGAGGTTATCCATGCGGGCTCCAAGGCCTGCAGACCGAAATCTCCGTGTGTCACCGTGGTGCCCCTTGAGGCTGTGCCGGTAAGACGGCCGCGGTGAACTCTGCGGTATTTAACACGCTTTGGCATTAACATCAGCGTGCTCCTCCTTCCTTTTTGACCTTGCGGTTATCGGCGAGGACCTCACCCTTGTATATCCATACCTTTACACCGATGCGTCCGTAGGTGGTGTTCGCCTCGGCGAAACCGTACTCAATGTCGGCTCTCAAGGTCTGGAGCGGTATTGTTCCCTCGTGATACTGCTCGCTTCTTGCTATTTCAGCACCGCCGAGACGGCCTGAAACCTGTGTCTTTATACCCTTCACTCCGAGTCTCATGGCTCTGCCGATGGCGAGCTTCATGGCGCGGCGGAAGGAAATACGCTTCTCAAGCTGAGCCGCTATATTTTCAGCGACCAACTGCGCGTTGGCGTCCGGATTCTTTATCTCAACAATGTTGATGACAACCGGCTTGCCCAGCATCTGCTGGCATGTGGCGCGGAGCTTTTCTATCTCGCTGCCGTTGCGTCCGATAACCATTCCCGGCTTTGCGCAGTGAATGTGAAGTCTGACGCGCTTATCGTCACGCTCGATTTCGATCTTGGCAATACCTGCCGAGAAAAGTGTCTTCTTCAGGTATTTACGGAGGTTGTAGTCCTCAACCAATATATCGCCGAAAACGCTGTCATTGGCAAACCAACGCGAGTCCCAGTTCTTTATAACGCCCACGCGTAAGCCGTGGGGATTAACCTTCTGACCCATATCCTAACCTCCTTTTAAATCTCGCGTTCTTTAAGAACGATAGTAACATGGCTTGTTCTCTTTAAGATCCTGTGGGCTCTGCCGTGATCCTTCGGACGGATTCTCTTGAGAGTCGGTCCGGGGGATACGAAACATTCCGCCACATAAAGTCTTGAAACGTCCATGTTGTGATTGTTTTCTGCATTAGCCATAGCTGACGCTAAAAGCTTCTCCAAATACTCGCAAGCGGACTTAGGAGTAAATTTGAGTATAGCCATAGCTTTGTCAGCATCCTGATTGCGGATAAGATCCAGAACAATCTTCACCTTGCGGGGTGATATACGGGCATATTTGAGTACAGCCCTTGCTTCCATAGTTAAACTCTCCTTTCAGCCGCTTACTTTCCGGTGGTCTTGGAACCGGCATGACCTTTAAAGGTCCTTGTGGGGGCAAATTCACCGAGCTTGTGGCCAACCATATCCTCAGTTACATATACCGGAACGTGCTTGCGTCCGTCGTGAACTGCGAAGGTGTGTCCGACGAAATCGGGGAATATTGTCGACGAACGGCTCCATGTCTTAAGAACACGCTTCTCACCGGCTTCGTTCATTTCCTTGACTCTCTTGAGCAGCACCGGCTGCACATAAGGGCCCTTTTTAATGCTTCTTCCCATGATTTATCTCCTTTCGTCGACTTACTTACGGCGCTTTACGATATACTTATCGCTGTGCTTGTGCTTCTGGCGGGTCTTGTATCCGAGAGCGGGCTTGCCCCACGGAGTAACAGGTCCCGGACGGCCGATCGGGGATTTGCCCTCGCCGCCGCCGTGCGGGTGGTCGCAGGGGTTCATTACCGAACCGCGGACGGTCGGTCTCCAGCCCATGTGACGCTTTCTTCCGGCTTTACCGTAGTTTACATTGGCGTGGTCGGGGTTTGATACGGCGCCGACGGTAGCCATGCAGCCTGCCGGTACGTTGCGGAGCTCACCTGACGGAAGTCTTAAGAGCGCCATGCCGTTTTCCTTTGCCATAAGCTGCGCCATATTGCCGGCGGAGCGGGCGAGCTGAGCGCCCTTGCCGGGATAAAGCTCAATATTGTGCAGGAAGGTACCTACCGGTATATTGTTGAGCGGGAGCGCGTTGCCGGGCTTGATGTCGGCATCGGGGCCGCTTACGATGACATCGCCCACCTTAAGGTCCTGCGGAGCGATGATGTAGCGCTTCTCGCCGTCCTCATACTGAACAAGGGCGATGAAGGCGGAACGGTTCGGATCATACTCAAGAGTCATTACAGTTGCGGGGATCCCGAAACGCTCTCTCTTGAAATCGATAACCCTGTACTTTCTGCGGTTTCCGCCGCCTCTGTGGCGGACGGTTATTCTGCCGTAGCTGTTGCGTCCGGCATTTTTCTTGATAGGCTCAAGCAAGCTTCTTTCCGGAGCTGTCTTTGAAAGACCCGAATAATCCATCGTGGTCATATTGCGGCGGCCCGGAGTGGTAGGCTTGTAAAATTTTATTGCCATTTGTTTCACTCTCCTGTTTTGGCTTAGCGAAGCCCTTTCCGGCTTCATACATCACCGGAGCCGTTCGGCTCCATTACGCGGCGGCAGGCGCCGGTCAGATAAGTCCGTCAAAGAAATCGATTGACTTTGAATCGGGCTTTAAGGTAACTATCGCCTTTTTCCATGACGAGGTATAGCCGCTGTAACGGCCCATTCTCTTCTGCTTGCCGCGCATATTCACGGTGTTTACCTTGGCGACGCTTACCTTGAACAGCTTCTCGACAGCGTCGGCTATCTCTATCTTGTTGGCGTCTTTAGCTACCTTAAAGGTGTACTTCTTGTCGGCAATTCCTGACATACTCTTTTCGGTTATTACCGGAGCGATAATGATATCCTGTGCGGTTTTCATTATGCATACACCTCCTCAAGCTTTGCTACGGCGTTCTTTACGATAACAAGCGTGTCCGCGTTGATAACGTCGTAGGTGTTTATGGTGTTTACCTGAGCGGATTTGGCACCCGCTATGTTGGCTATGCTCTTTACCGCGTAGGCGCTGTTGTCCTCGAGAACGACAAGCGTCTTTTTGCCGGCGCCGATTGCATTTAAGCAGGCGGCAACCGTCTTGGTGCTGTAACCGTCGAGTCTGAGCTCGTCGAGCACGATGAGTCCGCCGGTGAGAACCTTATCGGACAGAGCGGATTTGAGAGCCAGTCTTCTTACCTTCTTGTTGAGCTCATAGGAATAATCCCTCGGCTTCGGAGCGTGAACAACGCCGCCGTGTCTCCACTGGGGAGCTCTGGTCGAGCCCTGTCTCGCGTGTCCTGTGCCCTTCTGTCTCCACGGCTTCTTTCCGCCGCCGGAAACCTCTGTACGGGTCAGAGTGGACTGTGTGCCCTGACGCTGGTTGGCAAGGTAGTTTACAACCGCCATATGCATTACCACAGCGTTGGGAGCTATTCCGAAAACGGCGTCGCTTAAGGCGATTTCGCCCACGCTTTTGCCCGCCATATCGACTACTGCTATATTAGGCATAATTTACTGCACTCCTTCCCTTAAGCCTTGACGCTGTCGAAAAGCATCACGATTCCGCCCTTGGGGCCGGGAACGGCGCCCTTTACGGCGATGATATTCTTTTCAGCGTCTACCTTGACGACACTCAGGTTCTGAACGGTTACGCGCTCATTGCCGAGATGACCCGCCATTTTCTTGCCCTTGAAAACTCTTGAGGGGCTTGAGCAGGCGCCCAGCGAACCGCCGTGACGGTGAACCGGACCTGTACCGTGCGACTCCTTGAGTCTTCCGAAATTCCAGCGCTTGATAGTGCCGGCGTAGCCCTTACCCTTTGAAGTGCCGCGGACGTCTACCGCGTCGCCCTCCGCGAATATGTCAGCCTTGATTATATCGCCTACGTTCATAGCCAATATATCGTCAAAGCGGAACTCGCGCAGAACCTTCTTGGGAGCTACATCGCCCTTGGCGAAGTGACCCTTCGCGGGCTTGCTTACCTTCGAGGCCTTGAGGTCGCCGTAGCCTACCTGAACTGCCTCGTATCCGTCGTTCTCGGCGGTCTTCTTCTGCGCGATAACGCAGGGACCCGCTTCAATTACGGTTACCGGAACGACATTTCCGTTTGCGTCAAAAAGCTGGGTCATGCCGAGCTTCTTGCCAACGATACCTTTTTGCATCTTTATTTCCTCCTTTGGTTATTGGTTGGCTTCTGCCAACTTGACCACACCGTGAAACGAAACCGCCTTACAGCTTGATTTCGATTTCTACACCGGCGGGGAGCTCAAGGCCTGTCAGAGATTCAACAGTCTTGTTGGAAGGTCTGATGATGTCGATGAGCCTTTTGTGTGTCCGCATCTCAAACTGCTCGCGGCTGTCCTTATACTTGTGAACGGCGCGCAGAATGGTGACGACTTCCTTCTCGGTCGGGAGCGGTACGGGTCCCGAAACCCTTGCACCTGTACGTTTAGCGGTTTCCACTATTTTCTCAGCGGACTGGTCTACAAGCGCGTGGTCGTAACCTTTGATACGAATACGGATTTTTTCTTTCACTGCCATGTGAAATTCGCCTCCTTAAATAGTTGGCGGGCAAAACTTACAACCTGCCGTGTATTTCTTCGCGGCACATTATAAAACCGGCAATTGCTGGGGTCACAGACAATTCCGGACAGCGGATCGCTCCGCCGCTGCACACAAAGGCCGCAAGATCCTTTATGTACTCCTTGTTCTTTCGCCCGGTTTAAAATCGGACATACTCCGCGGAAATTTCCCGGCTCTGGGCCGGCCACCTCCCGCATCAACGCATGTTTCACGCCATACTTACACAGCGTACCGTAGTATAATAGCACAATCCCCGCCGAAAATCAAGCCTTTTTTCGCATTTTTTTCGCTTTTTTTCAGGGTTTTTAAGGCGTTTCAATATTTAGTTGTGGGGTCATAATATACATTATATATATAGTATGCGTCGATCGGCGCTTTTACACTTCACGGCGCAGTATAACGGGACAAAAAAGCGGAGAAAGCCGGAAAAAACAAAAAAGCGCCGGATTTCTGTCCGGCGCTCCGGTCTGTCGGTAAGCCTTATATTTTTGCGGCTTTAAGCCGCATTCCGTTTTTCCGGCGGCAGCCGCGGGCGGAAAATTTATTTTTTCCTGAACGTCCAGAATTTATTGAGCAGAAAATTGCAGGGTATTGTAACCACAAGCACAAGCAGAGGGCTCAGCAATTCGGAAATACCGCATATATCGACCAGCAGATAGAGCAGAGCGTTATACAAAAAAATTCCGGTGAGGGCATAGGAGCAGTAGGTTTTTAGTATGCCGCGCCAGCGCCTCCCGCTGCTCTTAAAGACAAACCGGTCGTTCCAGAAATAGGCGTTGGCGGTGCTTACAATGAAAGCAATAAGGCTGCCGGCGATATAATATACGCCTGCAAGAACCATCAGGGCATACACTGCATAGTTTACCGCCGTGTTCAAAACTCCCACGGCGCAGAATTTGACAAGCTGAATAAGCGCTTCGGCTTTCGGACTGTCCGGCTTAATACCAAAAAGTCCGAAAAAACGCAGAAATGTCTTTTCGAGTAAAATATCCGCCCTTTTTTTCATACCGCTCTCCAGACGCGTCCGGCGGACCGAAACAGAGTCAGCCGGAGTTTTTATCACAGTCAGAAAATCAGCCGCCGCCGGGGCGGCGCCACGGTTAATATACTAATACTTTTTTTATCCGCTGTCAAGCGCCGCCGTTTTTTTCACGCGGTGTTGAAAATACGCGGAAACTGTTGTATAATGTAACCGCTTTATGCCGGAACGTTTTTTATCCGGCGCAGAATGAACGGAGTAGATATAAAATGAATAAAACACTCGCCGCCTGTACGGGATTCATAAAGCGCGAAACGGTGCTGTGCGCCGCTTTACTGCTCGCGCTCGTGTCGGTTTTCCTCGTCCCGCCCGACGCCGCATACGCCGGCTATGTAGACTGGGACACTCTGACCCTTCTTTTTTCGCTTATGGCGGTCATGCAGAGCTTTTCGGGCGGCGGACTTTTCGTTTTTCTCGGCGAAAGGCTTTTAAGAAAGACCCGCACCTCGTCGCAGATGCTTTTTGCGCTTGTCTTTCTGCCCTTTTTCTTCAGCACGGTCATTACAAACGATGTCGCCCTGATAACCTTTGTGCCGTTCGGGATCGCGGTGCTTAAAATGTCGGGACAGGAGCGGCTTGCCGTGCCGGTGATTGCGCTTCAGACCGTGGCGGCGAATATGGGCAGCTCGCTTACGCCTATGGGCAATCCGCAGAACCTCTATCTGTATTCAAAATTTTCGGTCGGATTTTCCGGACTTGTTCTCCTTATGCTGCCTTATGTGATAGTATCCGGCGTATGCACGGCTCTGCTTGTGCTTCTGCGCCGCTCCGCTCCTGTAGTTCCTCCCGCCCCGTCGGGAACAGCGCTTTCAAAAAAGCGCTGTTTTATATCAGCGGCCGGCTTCGCGGTCTGCCTGCTCGCCCTTTTCGGAATAATTCCGCCAGTCGCGGTAGCGGCGGTTATACTCGTATTTCTCGCCGCCGCCGACCGGAAGCTGCTCGGAAAAATTGACTATTCCCTGCTTGCCACCTTCGCCGCGTTTTTCGTTTTTATCGGAAACATAGGCCGGATAGAGCAGTTCAGGGAGTTTATCTCCTCGGCGATAGAGGGACGGGTCGTGCCGGTTTCGGCGCTGGCGAGCCAGATTGTGAGCAATGTTCCGGCGGCGCTGCTGCTTTCGGGCTTCTCGGACGACTGGCGCGGGCTTATCGCCGGCTGCAACATCGGCGGTCTCGGAACCCTTATCGCCTCGATGGCAAGCCTTATTTCCTACAAATTTCTCGCAAAGGAGTTCCCCGAGCAGCGCGGGCGCTATCTGATATATTTCACTCTCTGCAATATCGGACTGCTGGCGCTTCTTCTGGCGGTAAGCTTTGTGCTTTGATGCCGCGAAAACAAAAATACAGAGCTTTCCCGCGGAATTTACGCGTTGCGGGAAAGCTCTTTTTTACTGTCTGTTATTTCGAGAAAATCACGCGCTCGCTGTTGAACATTTTCGAAAGCACGAAAACGCCTATTCCGGTGAATACCAGATTCGCCGCGACGGTTACTCCGATATACTGCGGAACAATATCAAACGAGAATATTCCCACCATGCTCTGAACCGAATTGTAAAGCGGTATCAGATAATAAACCACGCTGTGCTTTATTCCGCCGCCGAACATTCCGGTCACTCCTACCAGCATGGTAAGGATCATAAGCGGCGAAACATACCCCTGAGCCTCTTTTATTGTTTTGGCAAAGGCTGAAATAATCGAAACCGCCGTGACAAGCAGCAGAACGGTCGAGAAAATTATCAGCGCGAGCCATGCGTAATCGCCCGGATTGTAAGCGTCAGCCGACATTCCGTCGGTCGCTCCGCCCATCAGCTTGGGCAGTGACAGCACCGTGCCTATTGTGCTTGAGGCGCCGCTCAAAATCGCTATCACCGAAAGCGCTAAAATTTTGCCGAGCGCTATATGTGAACGCTTTACCGGAGTTATCAGCAGCGTGGCTATCGTGCCGCGCTCCTTTTCGCCGGCTATCGACTCGGGCGCTACCGCCATACAGCCGCTGAACATAAAGATAAGCAGCAGCATCGGCAGCATTGTCGAGAATATCATTCCGGTTATGTCCTTTTCATCGGCGAGGTCGTATTTTTCCGAAGTGTTGTTTATGTCAAACTTGTTTGTCATGGTGGATTCGTAGGAATCCAGCAGCGCTGTCAGGGTAGCGTATGCCGTCTGTCCGTCGGTATTACTTGAATTGTAATATATCTCTATATTCGGCGCCGCCGTTCCGCCCGATGGGTCATACTGCGCCACCGCACTGTCAAAATCCTCCGGGAAAACGGCGCACAGGTCGGTTTCGCTGTCAGTTATGCTTTGCTTTATGCTGTCAAGGTCTGCCCCGTCGCATATTTCTATGTCAAAATTCGCGGCTTCAAGCAGCGCGTTCATCGACTCAGGCATATTTATGACCGAGAGCGAGGGTTTGTACTCATCGTCCGGCATAAAGCTGTTTGTTATCGCGTCGCCCATAAAGGTGTAAATCACATATATAAGTATTCCGGGAAGAAATATCGTTGTAAGCGCCATTCGCTTATCGCCGAAAAACCGGAATATTTCCTTTTTCATTATTGTAAAAATCGAGTTTTTCATACTGCTTCACCTACCGCCGCAGAGTATATCTCAAAAAATCTGTCCTCAAGCGGCATACCGTCCTTTACCGCCTCAAGCGTATCGCAGACGGTCATTTTGCCGTCTATGATTATACCTACGCGGTCGCAGATTTTTTCAACAAGACTGAAAATATGGGTGGAAACTATTATCGTCTTGCCCTTTCTCTTAAGCTCCAGCAGAAAATCTGTTACTACCTTGGCGGTTATTACGTCAAGACCGTTGGTCGGTTCATCAAAAATAATAATATCGGGGTCGTGCACAAGCGAAATCGCGAGCGACGCCTTCTGCTTCATACCGGTTGAAAGGCTTGATACCTTTACCTCGGCAAAGCTGTCTATACCGAAAATTCCGAAAAGCTCCTTCTTGCGCTGCTCCCGCACATCGGCGGGTATGCCGTGCAGCTCGGAAAAAAAGTCAAACAGATAGTTCGGCGTGAAAAACTCCTCGAGCTTCAGCTCACTGGTCAGAAAGCCTATTTTTGAGCGCACCTTATCCGGCTCATTCACAATGCTCGAACCGTCCACAAACGCGTCGCCGCTGTCCGGCTTGATAAGCGTCGCGAGCATTCTGAGCGTTGTCGTTTTTCCCGCGCCGTTAGGCCCTAACAGCCCGAATATCTCGCCCTCATATGCGGAAAATGATACCTTATCTGCCGCAACCTTTATTTTGGCTTTTGTTTTTTCCAGTATCTGCTGTTTTTTTGAAAGACGGAAGGTTTTTGTCAGTCCCTCCGCTCTTAAAAGTTCTCTCAATCAAAGCACTCCCTTTCTGTGGATAAGTATACCTTTCTGCCGTTCTTTTGTCAATAAGCCTTTTCGGTCTTTACCGGCCCTTGGGTATTCAGAAAATAAATATCCGCTATTCTTGCACCTATATAAGTGCATAAGCATAATAACATCTTCTTATAATTATGTCAAGAGGTTTTGTTCTTAAATAAGTGCAAAGGTGATATTATGAATCCTGAAATTGAGAAAGCGGTCGGAGCCAATATAAAAAGGCTGCGTGAAAAAGCGGGGCTTACCCAGGAAAATCTTGCGGCTAAGCTCCAGATTGAGGGGTGCGACATAACAAGAAGCGCCGTCGCCAAAATAGAGGTGGGACAGCGCCATATTTACCCAGATGAGCTTATATTGCTGAAAAAAATCCTCCGCACGGAGTATGACGAGCTGCTGAATACCGACCGTTCCTCATTTTAATAATAATCGGCACGCCTGCCGTTTTTTAAGCCGCACTTTCCGGTACAAAAGCATACCGCGCATTTCTCCGGAAAAGAAATTCAGGGTACAGTGACAGTCTGTGCCGCGCCGCGAAAATGCGGCGCGGCGTTTTTTTACAGCCTTATTTCCTCCGGAAAGGCCTGCCGCCTCATAATTCCCCACATTTTATCAATATACGCAAGAGTATAAAAATTCTCAAAATAATGATAATAGAATACGCCCTTCGGTGTAAGCCGGTACACGCCGTTTTCCTCCGTCAAAAAGCCGAGCAGTTTTGCCGCCTTAAGCTCCCTGCCGTACATTTTTGAAAGCGGCACACCGAAAAATTCCTCAAAATCGCGGGCGTCTGTTTTTGTGCTGTATATACTCCAAAACAGATAATATACCATACGCTGCCTGCGCGTGAATCTTAGCGTAAGGGAAGTCGGCAGCCTGCCAGACTCGACGCGCGCGCAGTACTCTTCCACTGAAAAAGTATTGATTTTAAACTGCTCTTTTAAAAGAGTGGTCGCCGAGCATCCGAAGCCGAGGAAATTATCTCTTGTCATTGAGGAATATTTTGCTTCCGCGTCGCTCGCGAATGTCCAGATCGACGTTCTGGCGTATCCTTTTAAGGAGCAGAAATCCGTTATCCTGTCAAGAAGCGCGCGTTTTTCCTTTTTCGGCATTGTCTTTATTCCGCTTTCCGCAAAGGTAAAGTCGATAAACGGATATACCGCCACATGGTTTGCGCCGCATTCAAAAGCGGTTTCTATATCTGTTTTCAGATCCTCGGCCGTCTGACCGGGCAGTGCGAATATAAAATCCATCGACACCGTTTCAAAGCCGCTGTTTGCAAGCGCTTTTTTCAGAGCGGCGGCGTCGGGCCTGTTCCTGCCGAGTATACCGGCGTATTTCATTCCGAAGGACTGTATTCCAATACTGATTTTGGTGACTCCCGCTTCTCTCAAAGCGCAAAGAACCTCCGGAGACACATTATCCGGATGCAGCTCCGCGCCTATCCCCTCTGTTATAACAAAGTGCTCGTTTACCGCGTCTGTTATCTCCTTCAGCCGGTCCGCGGCGAGCGCGGGCGTACCGCCTCCGAAATAAAGTCCGGTAACTGTCTTTTTTCCGTTATACTGTCCGCCCACGGTATGTATTTCTTTTATCAGCGCGTTTATATACCTGTCGCAGAGAGGCTTTGAGTAGACGGTTTTACAGTACGGGCAGAAAGCACATATCTTCGTACAGAACGGAATATGTATATAAAGCCCCAGACCCTCACATTCTCCGAAATGAAGTATGCTGTCGTTTTCATTTCTGAATATGAACGGCTTCGCGGATCTTGTAAGCCACATTCTTGCAATATCTGTTATAATACTCATATTTCACCTATATATATTTCAAATATGTTTTCAGCATATCGGCAATTACCGATATTTTCCCGCTGAACGCGAGTCCGTACTCCGCCGCGAAAAAATAACCGCACCGGCCGCACAGTCCGGGAGTAGCTATGCATCTCCCGCAGGTATAAACAGTTCCGTTTTCTATGACCAGAGATTGCCTGCACGGAACAGGAAAAGTGTTTTTGATTATATACGGGAAAGCCGTTTTAAGGTTAAGAACAGGAACGCCCTTTTTCATCATTTCCAAAATCACACCGCATATTTTTTCTTTTTCCTCCGGCGAAAGCGCCAGTTCCTCGGTATCGGGATAGGGCGTATGGAAATTGAACGATACGGCGCGTACATTGACTGTCGTCTGCGCCGTCAGGCAGACTTCCCGCACAGAATCTTTATTGAGTTTATTTACGGACATATAAAGGCATATATTTCCGGACGGCGAGTTTCTGATATTTTCCATAACCGTGTCATATGTGTTTCCCCTGATAAGATTGTGACGCGTCCTGTCCCCGTCAAGGCTGACCATTATGAGGTCTGCCTCCGGCAAATCCATAGGGAAAGTTCCGTTTGTCACTACGCTGACCGAAAAAAAGCCTCTTTTTTTCGCTTCGAGCACGATGTCACGCAGAGCGTGTCCGCCGTCATTCCATAAAAACGGCTCCCCGCCGTAGAGAAAAAGCATACGGACGCCCATTTTATAAATAAGCTCCATATCGGAAATTATCTGTTCATATGAGTATATTTTGCCGGTAATATTGTTTACCGAGCAGTGCCTGCAATTCAGATTGCACCTGTCCGTAAGTATAACGCTGCCTACAATCGGCTGTTTATTTCTGAATATAACAGTTTTAATCCCGAAAGCCAATAAATACAAAAACTCGGACAGCTTCATTTACCTCATCCCCTTTTAACATTCGAAAATTTTCCGGTCACAGGCGGTTTTCCGCTTCAAACGCCTCCGGAATTTGCATAACGTATACTGCCGCGATTTATTTGACGGCTTTGACCGTACAGGTCGCGCCCCACCGCTTCAGAACCGAAACACACGAAAAACCGGCTTCTTCAAGCGCCTGTATTTCGTGTTCCGCCGTAAGCGGGGTGTCAAAATGATACAGCCCGCCGTCCCTTATTCCCTCTTTTGTCTTTATCCGCCGCAGCTCCTCCCTGAGCCGCAGCTCGGTTTCTTCAGATTCGGCAAAATAGTCGGTAAGAATAAAAAATCCGCCCGGCGACAAAGCCTGCCTTACTTTTTTGTAAAGCGGTACTTTTTCTTCCTTTGTGAAATGGTGAAGCGACTCAGCCGATACCGCCGCGTCATAGCGGCTGTTTCCGAATGAAACGTCAAAATAGGAACCCTTTATGACTGTGATCGCTTTATCCGAAAATCTTTTTTTCAAAACATCAAGCATATCTTCCGCAACATCTATGCCTGTAATCCTCGCCGTCGGATTTAAACGAAAATAATAATCAAGCTCCAGACCCGTGCCGCATCCCAAATCCAAAACGAAAGCGTCAGGCTTCAGAGGCAGACATTCCGCAGTGAACGGATAAAATTCTTTTGCGCATTCTATCGCGTTTAACTGGTGTTCCTCATATAAATACACTCTGTTATTAAAAAACTCATCCATTTTTTCAAGCATATTTTTTCTTTCCTCAGCCCGGTTTCAGCCGTTATTTTTCTTAAAAGAAAACGGGTATCCGTTTTAAAGGATACCCGTTTTTATTATCTGCCTGCGACGACCGCTTTTTCTGGCGGCAGTCAAAAACGTTTTGCAGAGCAAATAAGCTGCGCCGCAAACCGGTTAATTAGCCGTTGATCTTGGTAACAACGCCTGAGCCTACGGTACGTCCACCCTCACGGATAGCGAAACGGAGACCCTCTTCAATAGCGATAGGAGTGATAAGCTCAACATCCATCTCTACGTTATCACCGGGCATGCACATCTCGGTTCCCTCGGGAAGAGAAATAACGCCGGTAACGTCGGTAGTTCTGAAATAGAACTGCGGACGGTAGTTGTTGAAGAACGGAGTATGACGTCCGCCTTCCTCTTTATTAAGAACGTAAACCTGTCCGTGGAACTTGGTGTGCGGATTGATTGTGCCGGGCTTGCAGAGAACCTGACCACGCTCAACCTCGTCACGGCCTACGCCGCGGAGGAGCGCACCGACGTTATCGCCGGCCTCGCAGTAGTCAAGAGTCTTGCGGAACATTTCCATAGAAGTAACAACGGTCTTCTTTCTCTCTTCGGTAAGACCGATGATCTCAACTTCGTCGCCCGCCTTGAGCTGTCCGCGCTCAACACGTCCGGTAACAACGGTACCGCGTCCGGAAATGGTCATAACGTCCTCGATCGGCATAAGGAACGGGAGATCAGCCTTGCGGTCCGGAGTCGGGATATAGGTGTCAACAGCGTCCATGAGTTCCTTGATCGGAGCATACTCAGGAGCGTTGGGATCGGTTGAGGTGCTCTCAAGAGCAACAAGAGCTGAGCCCTTGATGATCGGGGTGTCGTCGCCCGGGAACTCATACTTGTCAAGAGTCTCGCGGATTTCCATCTCAACGAGCTCAAGAAGCTCTTCATCGTCAACCTGGTCGCACTTGTTCATGAATACAACAATGTACGGAACGCCAACCTGACGGGCAAGGAGAAGGTGCTCCTTGGTCTGAGCCATCGGGCCGTCGGTAGCAGCTATAACGAGGATAGCGCCGTCCATCTGAGCCGCACCGGTGATCATGTTCTTAACATAGTCGGCATGTCCGGGGCAGTCAACGTGAGCATAGTGACGCGCGTCGGTCTCATACTCAACGTGAGCGGTGTTGATTGTAATTCCGCGCGCTCTCTCCTCAGGAGCCTTATCGATGTTCGCATAATCCTCGAACTGAGCCTGACCCTTGAGTGAAAGATACTTTGTGATAGCCGCGGTAAGAGTGGTCTTGCCATGGTCAACGTGGCCGATGGTACCAATGTTTACATGGGGTTTATTACGTTCAAATTTTGCCTTTGCCATTGTATATTTTCCTCCTTAATTTACAGTAAAGCCATATAGTTATAGTTTAACAAATAACAACACAAATTTCAAGTATTATTTAAGCGAAAATCAGTCTTTCTTGGCGCGCGAGGAGATGATCTTCTCGGCAATGCTCTTCGGGACTTCCTTATAACCGTCGGGTTCCATTACATACTGACCGCGTCCCTGTGTCTTTGAACGCAGGTCGGTAGCGTAACCGAACATATCGCCGAGCGGTACGCGCGCGTTGATCTGCTTGACGCCGGATCTGTCTTCAAAGCCCTGTATTTCGCCGCGGCGGGCGTTAAGGTCACCTATTACATCGCCCATATATTCCTCAGGGACGATAACGGTAACCTTCATTATAGGCTCGAGAAGCATAGGATCCGCAAGACGGCATGCCTCCTTGAACGCCATTGAACCGGCGATCTTGAACGCCATTTCAGAGGAGTCGACCTCGTGATAAGAACCGTCGTACAGAGTAACCTTAACGTCAACAACCGGATAGCCCGCAAGCACGCCGGCCTGCAAAGCGCCTCTGATACCTGTATCAACCGCAGGAATAAACTCCTTCGGAATGGTACCGCCGGTAACGGCGTTAATGAACTCGTAGCCCTTGCCGGACTCGTTAGGCTCGACAATGATCTTGACGTGACCGTACTGACCCGAACCGCCCGACTGACGCTTGTACTTGGTCTCGTGGTCGACCTTCTTGCGGATGCTTTCCTTGTAAGCAACCTGCGGAGCTCCGACGTTTGCCTCTACCTTGAATTCACGCAGAAGTCTGTCAACAATTATCTCGAGGTGCAGCTCACCCATTCCGGCGATAATTGTCTGACCGGTTTCCTCATCGGTGTAGCACTTGAAGGTCGGGTCTTCCTCGGCGAGCTTGGCGAGGGCAAGTCCCATCTTCTCCTGACCGGCCTTGGTCTTCGGCTCGATAGCCACGCGGATAACCGGCTCGGGGAAGTTCATTGATTCAAGTATTACAGGGTGCTTCTCATCACAGAGAGTATCGCCTGTTGTGGTGTTCTTGAGACCGACCGCGGCGGCAATGTCGCCCGAATAGCAGGTCTCGATATCCTCACGGTGATTGGCGTGCATCTGGAGTATGCGGCCCATACGCTCCTTGTTCTGCTTTACCGAGTTATAAACACCCGAGCCCGCGTCAACGGTACCCGAGTACACACGGAAGAAGCAGATCTTTCCGACGAACGGGTCGGTGGCTATTTTGAAAGCAAGCGCCGAGAAAGGCTCTGTGTCGGAGGAATGTCTTACCTCTTCCTCGCCGGTCTCTGGGTTTACTCCCTTGATAGCCTCAATGTCGGTCGGAGCCGGCATATAGTCAACAATGGCGTCAAGCAGCGGCTGAACGCCCTTGTTTCTGTAAGATGTGCCGCAGGTGATCGGAACCATTTTATTGGCTATTGTGGACTCACGGATAATCTTCTTTATCTGCTCAACAGACGGCTCCTCGCCCTCGAAGTATTTTTCCATGAGCTCCTCGTCCTGCTCGACAACATGCTCTATAAGCTCGGTGCGGTACTTGTTGGCAAGCTCTGCCATATCCTCGGGGATAGGCTCGTGCCTTACGTCCTTACCGAGATCGTCGTAATAAATTTCAGCGTCCATATTTACAAGGTCAACAATGCCCTTGAATGTGTCCTCAGAGCCGATAGGCAGCTGAATCGGAACGCCGTTGCAGTTGAAACGCTCTTTGATCATATCAAGAACGTGATAGAAATCCGCGCCCATTATATCCATCTTGTTTACATAGATCATTCTGGGTACGTGATACTCGTCAGCCTGTCTCCAAACGGTTTCAGACTGCGGCTCAACACCGCCCTTGGCGCAGAGAACGGTTACAGATCCGTCCAGCACGCGCAGTGAACGCTGAACCTCAACGGTAAAATCAACGTGTCCGGGAGTGTCGATAATATTGATACGATGGTCCTTCCAGAAACAGGTGGTCGCGGCGGAGGTAATTGTAATACCTCTCTCCTGCTCCTGCTCCATCCAGTCCATAGTTGACGCACCGTCATGAGTTTCACCCATCTTGCGGTTTATACCGGTGTAGAAAAGGATACGCTCCGTCGTAGTAGTCTTACCGGCGTCAATATGTGCCATTATACCAATATTTCTTGTCATTTCAAGAGATACTTTTCTTGGCATATAAACCTCCATTCCGCCTTTCAGGCGGCAGTGTTATAGGTGGGTGAACTACCATCTGTAATGAGCGAAAGCTCTGTTGGCCTCTGCCATCTTGTGAGTATCCTCACGCTTCTTGGCAGCGCCTCCCATGCCGTTGACGGCGTCCATTATCTCGCCGGCGAGACGCTCTTTCATGGTTCTTTCAGAGCGCGCGCGGCTGTAAGTCGTCAGCCAGCGCAGACCCAAGGTCTGCTTTCTTTCGGGACGGACCTCAAACGGCACCTGATAGGTAGCGCCGCCCTTGCGGACAGCCTTGACCTCAAGCTGCGGCATAACGTTTTCCATAGCCTGGTCAAATACCTCAAGCGGGTCCTTGCCCGTTTTTTCACTTATAATGTCGAAAGCACCATATACAATCTTCTGGGCAACACCCTTCTTACCGTCAAGCATAATATTGTTGATAAGGCGGGTCACCTTCTTTGAATTGTAAATCGGATCCGGCAGTACGTCGCGTTTCGCGACAAAGCCTCTTCTTGGCACTTTACTTCCCTCCTTCATAATAATGATATCATAGGTACTCGAAGCTTTTCCCCCGTGTCACCAAGCAAAGGCGTAAATATTATATATAAACGCCGCTGCCTGTATACGCAGCAGAGATAAATTGTTTAAAAAATTACTTCGCACCTGCTTTAGGACGCTTCGCGCCGTATTTTGAACGGCCCTGCATTCTCTTTGCGACGCCCTGTGTGTCAAGAGTTCCGCGTACAATGTGGTAACGTACACCGGGAAGATCCTTAACACGTCCTCCGCGGATAAGAACGACGCTGTGCTCCTGAAGATTGTGGCCGATTCCGGGAATATAGGCTGAAACCTCGATTCCGTTGGAAAGACGCACTCTCGCGATTTTACGCAGAGCAGAGTTCGGCTTCTTAGGCGTGGAAGTCTTAACGGCTGTGCAGACACCGCGCTTCTGAGGAGAATCGTTATCGGTCTGTCTGCGCTTCATTGAGTTATAACCCTTCAAAAGAGCAGGAGCCTTCGCCTTCTTCTCGACGGTCTCACGTCCGTTACGGACAAGCTGGTTAAACGTAGGCACTGTTACACCTCCCAAAATAAAATTTTCAATGCGAAAAATAAAGACAATTCCGCATACTAAAGCAGTATAGCACGTTTTCGCGGAATTGTCAAATATTTTTTTGTTCACAGACTTTAGCGGCGTTTCCGCTTCTTGACGTGGTTGCATCTAAAAAGGCTTTTGCGGAAATTTCCGCAAAAGCCTTGAGTTTGAACAATGAGCGCCTCCCTGAGGTACATGCTCTGTTTTAATTGTTCGGATTATGATTTAATTATACTGTATACCGTGCTTAAAAAATACTTTCTGAGCAGGGCAATGTCATACGCGTCGGTAAAGCCGTCGGAATTGAGGTCGCCGCCGTCCGTGCCTGCGCTTTCCGCGGCTGACGCCAGCTTTTTGAGCCTTACGAAATCCCTTATATCCACCTCTCCGTCGCCGTTTATATCTCCGGTTTCGCCCGTCAGCCACAAAATACAGCCTATATTGTTTTCGGTGATGAATCTGTGTGCTGCCGAATCCCTTGAGCAGCATATCACAAAGGTATCACCTATGTTAGGCAGGGCATATTCGTCTATATCGGTCAGGCTGTCAGGCAGCAGAAGAAGCTGAGCGCTCCACGGGATCGCATTGCTGCCTAATTTTTCCAGCGTATCCGGCAGTATTATTTCGGAATATCCGGTATATAACAACGCGTCACGCGCCATCTCCGTTACCGTGTACCCGCCGATTTCCCGCGGCACTCTCAGAGTGCCGGTACCGTTTTCGTCGGAGCAGGCGATAAGCGTAACCTCTCCGCCGCCTGTCAAGTAGATGAATTCGCCGTTATTGCAGAGTGTGAATTCGGTGACAGGCGAATTTATATTCTCATTGGTAATATACATAAATTCATACGTCACATTTTCTCCGGCCGCCGGAACCGCTTCAGCGAAATACATTTCAGTGAGCGTCCATTCCTGCTCTCCCGATTTTCTGACGTAAAAGCCGCCCAGCCACGAAGGATATGCCTCGGTTCCGAGATCAAACGCGATACCGGCCATATTCTTATACACATTTACCGTGACTGCCGTAGGAATATCATAATCATAATACACTACGCTTACACTCTCAAGCAGCCGATCCCCGTGATACACTAAAACCGGTCCTTACCGAGCGTGCCGGTCATTCTCAGTTCAACCCTGCCGTCTGACACGCTTACTATCTCGAATATGCCTCCGTTCTCGGCGGCAAACCTCAGCCCGCCCGCATCAGACGACGGATAATATCCGTAATAAATCACAGGGTTCTCAGTATCTCCCGCCTCTGCATAAACATCGCCATAAACATCGCCGTTGAAGAACTCAAAATACTCTGTGTCGGTATTCTGATTTTCAAGGTATACCGTGCAGCCGGCCGTTTCAAGCTGTTTTATCACTCTGAGAGTATCCGGATCGGTGAGATCAAGACGGTTTGCCTCAAGATTTATATACCTGTTTTTAAGTCCGAGAGCTCCGAGCACGCTTATATCGCTTATGTTATTGCAGGACAGGTCTATTGTCGATTCAGAGCCGGTGAAATCCAGTTTCAAAAGATCTTCAAGTCTTTCTACGCCCCACAGTCTGAGCGACAGGTAATCTATCTTCATACCTTCATAAATATTCGAATTGTAGTAGAAGACAAGAGCATCATAAATCCTCTGATCGGTGAAATCACCGCGCTGCAGCTTTCTTGCCAGACCGGTTACCGTTAAAGTAACAATTTCCGACCGGCTGCCGTATCTGTTTTCCACCATAAACTCGTATATACCGTTTTCTGTTATACGGGTATCGTAGCTTACCGGAGCCCACGAGTCCTCGCCCTGCTTTCTGAAATAAAGGGTTTCATCACCGAATAAATCATATAAAAGCTCGGCGTATGTCGGATCGTACTCGTTGACAGTGTAAGTGATTTCGGGCTTCTCAACATTATATTTATCCCTCGCGTTCAGCTTAAGCACCGCCATTTCCTCTCCGCCGAGGAATACCCTTATATGGGTTTCCCCCGCCGTTCCGGCCGGCGTTACCGAGATCCTGTTGAAATCCACCTCATATTCCGCTATGCTGCTGTCATCGATGCTTATCTCAAGCTGATCCCTTATTTCCTCCGGGAAGACATATAAGGATAAGTAATAAGTAACTTCCGTTTCATCGGCATAGAAATCCAGACTGTCGTTTGCGAACCATACCCGCTGTCCCTGCGGGAACTGATTTCCGGTTTCGACTGTGCATCCTTCAGCCCTAAGTTTTGCTATGACCGCCGCCGTTTCCGTATCCTCAAGGTCAAGACAGTTTCCGGTAAGATCTATATAACCGCCGATAAGGTCAAGATCCGCCAGCACACTTATGTCGGATATGCTGTTGTACGCCAGATAAAGAGTCGGCTTCTGATCCCTGAAGTCCAGCAGCTCAAGCCCTTTAAGCTCTGTTATGCCGAGAGCCGAAACATCAAGATAAGACAGCTTCATTCCTTCATATAGCGTCTGGTTGTCACGTTTGAGCGCCTCGTACAGCGCGGAATCCGTGAAATCCTCCGCTGTCAGCGAACGCTTTATGCCGCTCACTTCAAGCAGAACAACTTCCGAACGGTAGCCGTATTCATTTTCCAGGACAAATTCATATGTTCCGTTTTCATAAAGACTAATATTGTTAGTGAATATCCGCCACGCCGTATCGGTTGCCGGCCGGTAATAAACAGTGCTGCCGTAGGGAATATAAGAATCACAGTAAACATCGGCGTATGTCGGATCCCATTCGGAAATGTTCAGCGATAACTGCGGCGCCTGAGGGGCTGTCGGGTCTTCAATATTTACGCTGCCCTGCCATACGGTTTCGCCGTCGTATAAAACACTTATCGTCACATCGCCCGGAACAAAGCCGATAACGGTTATTTCGTTCTGCCGCAGAAAAGCCCTCGCCGCCGCGCTGTCGGACACCGACACAGAAAGCCTGTCTTTATCCATGCCATCGGGGATAAAATCAATATATCCGACAGTGCTTTCGGTGTATTGCTCAATAATATCCTGATAAACTGTAACATTTACCGTGTTCTGGTTTTCGGTTATAACATTGCAGCCGCGCCGCTCAAGCTCCTCTATCGCCGCGGCGGTGGCCTGATCCGAAAGATTAAGCTGATTGAAGCTCAAATCAACCGTCGCGCCCGAAATATTCGTATTCGCAAGCTCAGATATATCAGTTATCATATTGCAGCTTAAATCTATGTAATACACGCCGGAAAAATCAAGGAGACTGATTCCCTCAATACTGCTGATCCCGCAGCGCGAAATATAGAGATCGGAAACGTTCATGTCTTTTACCAGCCCGCCGGAGGAGTCCTGCAGAAGATAACTTACGGAGTTTCTGACAGCCGCGTAAAATTCCGGATCCGGAATGCCGCCTGCCGTGCGTATTATATTCTCGTCATATCCCGAGCTGTAAATACAGTCAAGCCTGACCGTAAGATTTGTCAGATATTCCGCCTCCTCGGGCAGTTCCGGAAGAAGAGGAGAAAAAACATTTGTCGGCTCATAATATGAGTCTCCCACCTTTTCATAGCCGACCGAAAACCTGATGAGATTTGTAAAATCGCCTATAACGGCAGGTATATGATGCTCATTTCCGTCATCCGCAATATAAGGGAGCGTGATTTCCGTTATTTCTGCAAGGTCTCCGTACGTAATCTGGCTGATGCCGTCCGGAACCGCGTCGGGATCCTTCGCACGAAGCTGTATTATCACCTGTTCGGCAAGCCAGAGCTCATTCTCCCATGCGGACATTGGAACGGTCTCGTCTGCGGAATGGACGGTTCTTTCCAGAACATTTACCGTAACAAATGTATAAACCGAGCTGTTTTCCTCGGAAGAAACCTTTATACGCGTGGTCCCCGCCGACTTGCCCAGAACCCTGCCGGCCGTGTCGACTTCGGCAATCTCCGTGTTTTCCGAGGTGAAAACGACATTTTTGTTCCGCGCGTTATCCGGTGCGACCGAAGCGTTTACTGCCGACCGTAAGCCGATATAAACATCAAGCGTTCCGGACGAGACTTCTATACTCTCCGGCTGAGCCGTTAAGGAGCTTTCGGAAACGCGCAGCAAGCCGTATTTGCCGCTGCCTCTCGAAAAAGCAGCATAGTCATCATGAATACAGCTTACCGAAGAAAATTCCGGATTGCTCAGTCTGTTTCCGTTTTCATCTATAAAGCAGTAAAGTCCGTCCTTGTCTGTTCTCACTGCGGTAAATCCGCCCTTAAGCATCGGTACCGTCACGTTGCCTGTGTCGTCATACGGCCAGTAAAGCGGTTCTATCACCCATTCGCCGTTTTTATTGACTGTGCCGGCAAAGCTGCCCTGCTTTACCCATGCGGCGCCGTCAAAAAAGCGCGTCGTGTAATCAAATCCGCCGAAGCTGCTGCCGTCGGTCTTGTCGATAAATCCGTATTCACCGTTCCTGTGACACAGCAGCATACCCTCTCCCGCGTCATACAGCTCGTCATATACCGTATCGCATATCCTTGTACCGTCAGTGCGGAAAGCGCCGTATTTTCCGTCGCTGCCGATCACATATATACAGCCGTCGCTGTAATATGCGTCTGCGTTTTCGGCGCCGAGATCTTTTTTCGTGCCGTCAGCCTCAAGTATATACGGAACTGTCACACGCGAAGAGGAAACAAGCCATGTATCCTCATCGATTTTAGAAAGCATATCGTTCGGATCCTCAAGCAGAAGCTTACCGTCGGGAGTAACCGAAATATAACCGGTCTCAGTCTTTCCGACCACTAAGCTTGAACTGATGTAATTATATACTATGCTATATATATCCTTGCCGAAAATATCCGTTCCGTCACTGTTGTAAAAGCGCATTTTTGATTCGAACAGTGAAAAGCTTCCGAAATCGGTTTTCTTTATAAATCCGTCAGACTCAAGAACCGTTTCCACTGCGGCAGTACCGCCTGAATTTGTGAGCTTCAGCACCACGTTTCCGTCTTCGGTACGCTGAACAGCGGTACCGTCACTTTCAAACGCGGCATCGATAAGATACACCGCGTCGGTAAGAATCCTGCCGTCACTTCCCGCATAACGGTATTTTTCCTCTCCGTACAGCCGTATGCAGGCAGCCTTTGTAACGTCTCCCCCGAATACCGGAGCCGTGAGCCTGCCGTCCGGATCATATTCAGGAGCAAGATCGGGCAGGTTTCCTGTCCTCTGACCGTCAGTACCGATGGCATACATTTTACCGTCCTTCTCCACATAAGCGGAAGAACCGGAAAAAGAAGTCGCTCCGTCATACTGATAATCAAGCACAGTTTTACCCTCAAGGTTTATGTATCCCCATTTTCCGTCTGCGTTTTCAACGGCGGCAAGTCCTTCCGAAAAAGGCAGAGCGTCCGCATACGAGAAATTACCGACAATTTCCCCCGTCTGCAATACAATGCTGTATTTCCCGTCTTTTTCCGCAAGCGCAGAGCCGTCCTCAAAGACATCTATTTTATCCGCCTGCGGCTCAAAAACAATGTTTCCGCTTTCCATTGAAACCAGTCCGCACTTGCCGTTTTTGTATACAACGGCGGAATTTCGGCATAACTCAATTTTATCCCATTCAGCAGATATTACCTGCTTGCTCCCGCGGTTTACCGCCCCGTATTTTCCGTTTTGGCTGAACGCCGCGTTTCCCCACTGATCAAAATATTCCAAATAATCCCATTCTCCGCCGACAGTGGTTCCCGTGTCGGTAAAATAAATTCCGGTTCCTGATTCTCCGGAAAACTCAATCACGGGATTATCGCCGTACGCTTTGACATATATGCTGTTATATATATCTGGCAGCAATATTTCAATCTGCTGTACGGGTGTTTCCGCCCCCGCTGTATTGACCGGTATTCCGGCAAAAAGTCCGGCGGCAATACTGAAACTGAGCGTCCAAGCAAACAATTTTCTGTGCCTCATATGAAACTCTCCCTTACCGTTATTGTACCGGGCAGCGTATGCCTTCGGATTACTCATTTATTATAATATTTTTTTATTCGATTGTAAACCGTTCGGAATAAAAACATATTTTGAAGCTGAAAAAATTTATTAAATGCGTTTTTTTCGCGCCGAAGACAAAAAATTTTATAAAAATTTTATTTGTTTAAAAAATATCTTGATATTTTCTCCGCTTTGTGGTAAGATATCATTTGTTCGGGGGTATAGCTCAGCTGGGAGAGCGCTTGAATGGCATTCAAGAGGTCAGCGGTTCGATCCCGCTTATCTCCACCAAAAAGGCAGTCCGTAAAAACGGACTGCCTTTTTTATTGCGTTTTTCTTTTGCTTTTGAGATTATACACCCCGAAAACAAAATCGGTTTCTTCCTTTTGATACCTTCTTGTATATTTGCTCAGGCCTTACATGGAGACACCGGAGCCGGTATCGACTTTGACCTGCTCAGGTGCCTTATACTCGACCGAGATTTTCCCTTCCCCTGTTTTTCTGCATTTCACGCTCACGGTTCCGTAAGGCGTCGGGTATTCCCCTTCCGCCCACTCAAGACCGCCAAGCTCGGGATAAATGCCTATCCTGCGGCAGCCCGGCTCAAGGATACGTATCCCCAGCACCCTTTCCGCCAGAAACGCGGCAGGAGCCGACGACCAGCCGTGACACAGGCTGTGCCTGTAACCTACATAGCAGTGCGCTCCGTTATCCCCGTGAATATCGTACTCCCCCGACAGCGAGTCAAGCGCCGCGCCGTCCTTCAGCCAGTCGATGTCGAAATCCTCCCAGAAGGTGGTGGCTCCGGCTTTAAGCATTCCGCCGTAATATGTTTTGAGTATCGAAAGCGCCTCGGCTGTTTTTCCCGCGTCGGCAAGCGCCGAAAGCATATAATAGCTCATAAAGGTCGAAAAGCCTTTCGCCCCGCCGGGAAGCAGCACTTTCTCGGCGGCGCTTACGGGGTCGGTATGCCCCGCGAGCACCATAAGGGCGGCCGGAGCCTTCAATTCGCTCACGTCGGAAACCTTGCTGCCGAGCAGCTTGCATTTTTTTAGGCACTTATCTGCGAGTTCCTTTTCGCCCATGACACCGCAAAGCTCTGCTCCGGCGTCGAGCGACATCGCGAAAAGCGCGCGCACCCCCGCTTTCGCCTCCTCCTTTCCGTAGGTCGGCCAGTCTAAAAAATAGCCCATATCAAGCTGACCGAGCTTATCGCCGCCGTCGCTCTCAACCAGAGCGCAGAGCTGCTCAAGCAGTCCTTTGATATATTCCCTGTGAGACAGGGCGAAATCCGTCTCTCCGGTGTAGAAATACCAGTCGCGCGCTATCAGCAGCCACCACATCGCATATGTGACCATATTATTCGGGTACATCGGCAGCGGATTGTTGCGGCTCGCAAAATCAAGTCCCCTCAGAATACACGGATCGTTTCCGAAAACCGTCCGCACGGTCAGCATCTCAGGGTGCATATCCCCTATCCAGACCAGACGGTCACGCTTTATACCGTCCCATATCATTCCCTGCATATTCAGATGACAGGTATACGCCGCCACACCGTATATATCGTTAAGCTCCCCGTCGCTGCAGCGGAAGCTGCCGAGATAGGGTATGTCCCTGTAAGTAAAAACGCCCAGTACCGATTTGATTTTTACCGTGGCGTTATCGCTGAGCAGCTCTATGCGGATAAATCTGTATCCGGTCTGCGCAAACTCCATATCGCTGAACATCGGCAGCCTTACCGTGAAATCGCGCACCGAGTGATCGTTGGTTGAGTTCTTCTCGCCGATATCGCTCATCGCCTCTCGCGCCGATTCGCCGAAAACCAGCCTGAACTCGGGTATGCCGCTGTCGCACCCGAATACCTCGGTAAGGATTTTTACGCCGCCCGAAAACTCAAAGCCGAAATCAAGCAGAACCGCCGCATGTTCCCCGCCGCCGGAATTGCTCATCACAAGGCAGTCCGGCTCGGTCGTGGAAATCTGTATATCCTTTTTTATAAAAATATTTTCCTCGCCGCTTACGTCTCCCGCCTTGTAAAGCAGTTTTTCCGGCATAAGATATTTCTTTATCTTTTCGTCCTGTCCGCAGAAATTCATTTTTGATATCATGGCGCTTTGATCCTTTCGTTCGCAGGTGTTTTTTATTACGGGAAAATTATATTAAGCCTCGTCACATATATCAATCATTCATTTTACGAAAATGTGCAGTTTTGCTTTTTCGCCGGATGACTGTCCGCCTGTCAGCCGCCGGGGTTCAGAAGTTCGGCGCAGGAGGATAGAACGATATCGGGTTTAATATCCGATTCAGCGAGAATTTCGGGTGTGGTTTCCCCGCTCATGACCAGCACGCTTACCGCTCCGGCGTTTATTCCGCTTTTTACATCGGTATATATCCTGTCGCCTATTACGGCGGTTTCGCAGGGCTTACAGCCGGCGCGCTCCATCGCGAGCAGCGGCATAAGCGGCTGCGGCTTACCTACCACCTCAGGACGCTTGCCGGTCGCGTTGAATATCATATCGCATATGCTTCCGCAGTCGGGCACGCTGCCGAACTCGGTCGGGCAGACATAGTCGGGATTTGTGGCAATATACGGTATATCGCGGGTCGAGAGCATATACGACACATCATACAGCTTCTGATAAGTAAGCTCCGTATCGTATCCCATAACTATACATTCGGCGCGAGAGGTGTCGCAGGTCAGGGAAAAGCCTTCCTTTTCAAGCTCCTCCTCAAGCGAGCGCGTGCCGCACACATACAGCGTTTTCCCGGGATAATCGCGCCTTAGCAGATACGCCGTAGCCTGTGACGAGGTGAGAAAATCGTCACAATCGGCTTTAATGCCCATTCCGCCGAGCTTTTTTATGTAATCGTTCACGCTTTTGGAGGAATTATTTGTAAGAAACATATATCTTCCCCCGTTCCGCTTTATCGTATCAAGCAGCCGCGGCGTGAAATCAAACAGCCTGTCGCCAATATACAGCGTTCCGTCCATATCAAAAAGAAACAGCTTTATTTTTCTCAAAATTTCTTGCTTTTTCATTTCGGCGCTCCGTTCTGAAAATTACAAAGCCGCGCGCGGCTTTACACATACAAAAAGGCAAAAAAGAGCTGTCGCGCCCTCTTTTGCCATTCTCCCGTTCTCATCTGAAATTATAACCTCTTGCCGGCGGTTTGTCAACATACACGCCGTCACCGCCGGAAACGGTTTTAAGAAACCGGAGTCCTGCCGCGGAAACGGCTTTCCGCCTATAAAAAGCGAGTGTTTTTATCTTTGTGACGGGCGTTTTACTTGCGCAAAAGCGGACGGTGTGTTATGCTTGTAATATACGGCGGCAGGCGTGCGCGGATATGTTCCGCCGGCCGCGTCAGCACTGCGGCGCCTGCCGCAGGTAAAAAGGAGTTTTTCATATGGAATACAAACGCTTCGGGGACACACTGGTCCTGCGGCTTGACCCGCCCGAGGAAATCTGTGAAAGCATTACCGCCGCCGCGAGGGCGGAAAACATAGCTCTCGCGGAAATTTCGGGGATAGGTGCGGTAGACAGCTTTACCGTGGGCGTCTATAACACCGTTACAAAGGAATACCGCTCAAATACCTTAAACGGTGCATACGAGATAGTCTCCCTCTCGGGCACGCTCACAAGGAAGGACGGCGAGCCCTACCTGCACCTGCATTTCTCGGCGGGCGACGAAAACGGCAGAGTATCGGGCGGCCACCTCAACCGCGCCGCTGTAAGCGCCACCGCCGAGATTATTATCAGGATAATTGACGGAAGCGTCGGCAGGGCGTTCAGCGAGAAAATCGGGCTTAATCTGTTCAAGTTCTGACCTTAAAAGGTTCTCCGCTCCGCGCGGCGCTTTGCCCGGGAAAAGAAAAAGCGTCTTTTAATAGCGGAAATTTCCGGCATAAGCAACAGACCAATGTGGTCACAGCCTTAACGGCTGTGACCACATTTTAATGCTTTGCCGATACGATTATGAAGGCGTGCTCTGTTTCGTAACGCCGCAAAGCTGTGAGACCGGCGGCTTTTATATATTCTTCCAGAGTATCCGGATCATCGGGATATATTTTTATCCGGCTTGTGTCGGTGTCGATAAATTCGCTTTTGTTTTTATCAAGCGAAAGAATAAATCTGCCGCCGTAATTCAGAAGGCGGGCGATTTTGTTTACTGCTCCCCGCTTGTCCTTAATATGCATAAAGGTAAGGGAGGAATATATTACGTCAAAAGAGCGGTCAAAGCGGAAATTTAAAAAATCGCCGCAGACAAGCGTTGCGTTTTTATACACGGCTAAATTTTCTTTTGCCTTCTCAACGGTCTTCGGCGAAATATCAATGCCGCAAAACTTGCCGCAAAGCGGCGCCACGCGTACTGCCAGCCTGCCTGTCCCCACTCCGACTTCAAGCACAGATTTTGCTTTATCAAGCTCCATTTCATCAATAAATTCCTGCCCGTCCCATTTGTCCATATACTCACGCAGCGGCTGAGAATCACGCACCGGGTCGTTGTTTTCGTCAATCAGTCGGTCGTAGTGCTCAATGACATTATTATTCATAAGTTCTTTGATTCGCAAGTCTGCCATTTCTTTAAGGAATGGCAGATCTGTCTCAACAGCATTGTCAATTCTGAAAGTACATCCGCATACACCCGGGAAACGCCTGCCGAAAATCACTTTTTCCCTGCCGCCCCCACACGAGCCGCAGTTTCCGCAGAAGTCAACGTGACTCCAGCCGACGACTTTAACATCATCTCCGACAGTTTCGCTTTCATATGCGGCACATTCGTCTGACCAGACTGTCCAGAAGTTTTCCGGCTCATCGGGGTCTTTAATCGCAATAAAACAGACGCATTCTTCTCCGAACTTCACCCAATAATAAATTTTTTCTTTCCAGCAATCACAGGTATCTCTGTAAAATGTCAGACCGTTTTTCTTCAGGTAATCAACAAATGCTAATGCGGTCCGCTTCATTTCGCCGGATAAATTTTTATCGATGTAATTTTCAATTTGTTCTTTCACAGCATATACTCCTTAATCTCCGCCACGAACTGATTTCCGCAGCGGGACAGCTCACCGAGCACGCGGTCAATACCCTGCTCGGTGGTAAACCAATTTTCTTTAGTAATATTAAAACAATGTACCGGACACACGATAAAGCGCACGTCCGGAAATGCCATCTGCCAGAGCATAAGACAGCGGCGGGCATGAAAAGCCTTGCATACAATCATTGCGGTTCTAATTTTTATGCCGCTTTTATCAACAGCCGTTCGGGACATAAAAGCGTTATCTCTCGTGTGACCCGACCGGTCTTCGCCGATAATCGCTGACGCAGGCACTCCGTTTTTTTGCAGAACATCTGTGAAAAACTCGCAGTCCGATTTATAATTACCCGTGTAGATATCCGCCTTTTCACGCACTCCGGGCCAGGAATCTCTTTTTACGCTTACCCCGCCTGAAGGGATTATCCACTTCGCTAAGCCTTTTTTATAAAGCTCGGCGGCATATTCCGGCTGTGCCGGATGAGAGCCTCCGGGCAAAAATATCGCATCTGACTTTGCAGGCGTATCAGTTACAAAAATGTAGTTTGAAATGTCTGTTATAATTCGGTTTGTCATAATTCAACCCTTTTCCTCTCCCCATACAGACGGAAAATGCTTTTGTATAAAAACGCTCATCGGGTGCTCCGGCAGATTTTTCAAACCGTTTTTTTTAATATCTTTTTTTAATTCATTATAGACAAAATCCATTTCTTTGCCGGAAATTTCATTTCTCGGTTTTACCCTGAACAGCCCTTTTTGCTCCTGTTTTTTGAAAAACACATATAAGTCGGGTATCATAGTTACTCTGTCAACCTTTACCGGTTCGGTTATCGTGTAAGCGCAGTTTATCTGTGTGGTTTTTTCTGCATTTTTTAAATCATCGCACTCATACAAATATCCCGATTTGCCTTTATATAAATCATAAAAGGCGTTTTCATAGTATTCGGAATAAACCACACTGCCGTCGTTATCGAATCCGTAAGGATAAAAGCTGAAAGGTTTGGACACAGGCTTTACCGCATATAAAAGAGCGACTGACGGATTACCCGCAAAATACACATAAGGTTTTCCGTGCTCCGACAGAAACGGTTTAAGCTCTTTCAGTCCTCCGGCAGGACTGCCGTGATAAAAGGTCATAGTTCAACAACTCCTTTATACCAAGCCGGCACAGGATTTTTCATATTTTCATACCATTCAAGTACCTCTTTCGCCTGATCGACCATTACCCCTATCTGTTCTTCTCCAAAGGGAATTGCCCAGGGAACGGAGGAAAGCGTATTACTGCTGATATAGAGTGCGAGCAGTTTCCAAAACTCCAAGGGGACATTATTCTCAAAATACGCGTTTACCATTCCGGACGCAAAAAGCGAAGATTTCTGCGCACACCATACAATACGGTTAAATTCTTCCCACGGGTCTCCGAAATCATTGCGGTTAAAATCTATAATATACAGCTTTTTGTCCCTGCCGATCATCATATTACCGATATGGTAGTCGCCGTGCTGATAACTCTGTGGTCTATTCTTGAGCAAACGGCGGTTTTCATTTATGTAGTCTATAAACGCCTGCCCGTTCTCATATTTGATAGGGCATTCATTATATTTCTGAATTTTGTAATCCATTTTACGATTGAAGCGGGCTTCCCAGTCCTCTTTCATTGCCGGAGCCGGCATGGAATGAATTTTTTTGAGTATCCGTCCCGCTTCCAAGCCGTATACATACTGCTCGGTATCCGAAAGCGCGGGAATAATTTCTTCCGCGTCGTCGCCGTCAATCCAGCTTTGGAGCGAAAAAACACCTTCATCACAGACCCCGAACTCAATCGGCTGACACATAGGCACGCCGAGCGCCGACACCTGTCTCATCATCTCAAACTCGGCTTTTTTAGCGTCATATTCAGAAATATCCGAAACGCGCAGAAGATACCGTGTACCGTTTTCATCGGTCACACAGTACTTTTTATCCCTTGACCAGCCTTTGTCAATAAGGTTTTTAGTTAAAAACCTCATACCGCGCCGCTCCTTTAATCAAAAAAATTCATCTGACTGCTCTTTAAAGATTTTGCTTCTCTCGGTTTTATAATATCAGCCGGGCGCACCTCGCCGCAAAGCAGGGGCGACGCCGGATTATGTCCGGCACGTCGACAGGCGGCAAGCGTGTGATTTATGTTCGCGTAGCAGTAAGCGCAGCCGTTGGGACAGGTATTGTACGCACCTATGTCCACGCTTGAAACACAGCCGCAGGCGGCACGCTGATTTTTGTCACGCTCCGCATTAAGCCTGTAACCGCCTATGCGTTCAAGCCGCTCACGGTCTACGCATGTGGCGTGTCCTATGCCGTATCTGCTTAAATCAACCGCCTCGGCGCAGGTATCAATATAAATACCGTTTTCAAAGGCAATTTCCGCAAAGCCTGCCGCCAGTTCTTCCGTTTCTGTTCTCTCCGGCGGTCTTATGCCGAGAGGCGAAAGATTTCGCTCGATTTTTTTATAAACATCTAAAAAGCTGACTGTGCATTTTTCGGTATATCCGGCAAGCCTTGAACAAAGCTCCCGGAAATATTTCAAATGATACTGTAACGTGTATTTATCGCTTAAAAGAATCGGGTCATACCGCCATACCACACGCTCTTTCCCGATAAGCGCAGATAACTCCCGAAATGCGGGTATGACAATCTCACTTTTTGACGGAACGTTTCTTTCTATATCAGAGCCGTAGGAAGTAAGCGTAAACTGAAAATAAAAAGTATAGTCCCGAAGTTTCTGAATGTTCTCAAGCATAGGCAAGGGATTCTTTGTCCAGAAAACAATGCCGTCCACCGTGTCAGGAGACAACGATACCTCGCTTATCTGTCGGGGATTTACCGGATTCCTGACATAGACGTAACCGGATTTAAGCCGTTCAAAAAACCACTCAGAATAATGCGCCGGAATGTCGGTTCTGCGGCTCGCACTGATTATCATTATACCACCTCCGGACTGCGTTTTCCTTTGTTATGACAAGGCTTCTGCTTCGCTCTCATAATACTGTTCCTGAAACCTGACAGCGTCAGCAATTTGTTCCGCCGTAAAGCTCATTTCCTCCGGCGCCATTACCAGCTTGTCCTCAACATCGTTGTGCCGATGGATAATTCCGATTATTTTTCCGGTGAATTCAGACACCTGAGTATCAACGCCTAACAAATAAACGTCAAGCTCCTCGCCGTCGCCGCCTAAAATGCCTGGGATATATCCGTAATTTACCGAATATGTAAGCGTATAATCCTTCTTTTTATGGACGTACCCTATCGGGCGGTCGATTTTTATGGTGACGTTTTTCCCGAGATAGGATTTTACAAGCGCTTTTCTGAGCGTATAAACAATAAAATCGTGTTTGCCCTTCAGATATTTTTCCCTGCCGCTGTCTTCCGGAGCCTGCTTTGCAAGCGACATTTTTAATTTTTCATAATCCTTTGCCGCCTGCGGAGTGCTGATAAGATAATCCCTGAAATTGATGTAATTTATCCAGTCCATACTGTTTGTCTTGACAACATGGATAAAATGGGTCTGCATATCGCCGATGCCGTCATAATAGCTTCCGCAGGCGAATAAAAGCTGACCCCTCAAAGACGCCTGCGCACCAGGACGGTAATAAAAACCGCTTTTTTCAAGCTGCTCTTTGCGGGCTAATATATCTTCAAAACTATCGGCGGCAACCGCAATATCAATAATCGGCTTTGCCTTTATAGAAGGGACTGCTGTGCTTCCGACGTGCTGTATATCCTTTGCGCTCTCTCCCAGTATCTTTTTAAGTCGCTCTATGGTATTTAGCGCCTCTGCATCCCATTCCTTTTCGTGGTCATATAATTTGACTGTTCCACGCTTTAATCCCAGCATATGTTTTCCGCCTTTACTTTTTGATCTATTAAGCAGTAATTATTTGCTGTCACGGTTTTTAAGGCTTCTGTACCCTTGTACGCAAATAATGCAGAAAAGCATGGGAATTATTCCGTAACCCGGATTTGCCTCTCCGCCGGTATAAATAACATAACCCGTGCCTGAAAACCCTATAAATCCGAAAGCTATCGCAGTAATTAACAGCAGCTTTTTCATTTGTCCCTCCGTAAAACCTGTGCCGTTAAATCCGGAAACGGCTTTACAGGTTGAATCTGTCTCTTTTCAGAATTATTATAAAATTTTTTACCGCAAAAAGCAAGCAAACAAAAAAGCAACCGGATAACCGATTGCCTTTAAAAACATAATTACTCGCACCTAAAAAACCGAACAAAGAAAGCGAAGAAGAGGAACGAAAAGTAATAGGTCAAGCCCTCGGTCTATT
>CALWDJ010000013.1 GCA_944376655.1 uncultured Clostridia bacterium | reverse complement strand
CTTCGGCTAACAGTTCCTACTGCCAAGCCTGTAGCGGACTTTCACCGCCAAGTTATTACGCGTGCCGAGCACACTAAGAAAACAGCGTATGCCTTTTTAGGGTATACGCTGTTTTTGCATAATACGGCGGTAATCCGCTTTTTATGCCGCCTTAAAGTATGCCGAAATACTGCCGCAGGGTCTTAAGCCCCCTGCTTCCGAGACGGTTTACCGCCTGTCTGGTTATTCCGAGCCTGTCCGCTATCTCTGCATCGCTGAAGCCGTAAATATGCCTTAAGACAACCGCCTTTCTCTGCTGTACGGACAAAAGGCGCAGCCCCTCCCTGAGCGCCAGCCTTTCGTCCTGATTAAGCACTGTCGAGGCGGTGTTTTCCTCAAGACAAGCGATCTCGCATCTGCGCGCGGCTTTTCTTTTGGAAAGGGCTATGTAACGGTTGCGGAGCGATACGGCGATATACCTTTTAAGAGCTTCAGAGCTGTCGGGAATGAATTTATCGGTGTCAAGCGAGTAAATAAGCTCGAGCAGAAACAGGGAAAGCTCAGAAGACGCGTCCTCAAAATCCGCCTTGTTCTCAAAATGACGGATAAGCACCGAGAAAACATCGTAAAGCTCTCCGAAACGGCTCATATCGTTTGACTGTATTTCCTTTATTATTTTTATTATTTCGCTGTTGCACATTTACGGCACTTCCTTTCAAACTCAAGAAAGGAAAATGCCGTTATTTTGTAAACCTGTCTTTTTATTTTTTTATGCCGGATTTTCCTTTATTAGGAAATACTACTGAAATCCGGTGCGAAAATTACAAAATATGGAGTAAAAAGACATAAAAACGGAGTTAAATACAAAAAAAACATATTATGAAGTTGAAAAAAGTAATATATTGACATTTTTTAGCACGTAATGTATAATAATGTCGAAAAAGGTCGAAAAGGAAAGAGAGGCACAGCAAATGCGCATAGCATTATGCGACAGCGACGCGGCGGCGTCTTCTGCAACAAAGCAGATGATATACGAATACGCCAGCATACATAATATTGAGCTTGTGGTATCAGAGTACCGATCAGGCAAGGCGCTGCTGTCTGAATGGGAAAAATATCATCTTGTTATTCTTGATTATATGAGCGAGGATCTGAACGGTCTTGAAACCGCGCATTTTATGAGGCAAAAAGGCGGAATGTGCGGTATTATTTTCTTAAGTGCGGATACGGGCTTTATTTTTGAGAGCTTCAAGGTTCATCCGTACCGTTTTCTGCTCAAGCCGCTCTTAAGGGAAAGCCTTTTTCGGGTACTCGACGATTTTTTTACTGCCGGTTCGGTCAGCAGTCCTTTGTTTATAAAGGACGGCGGCGATACCTTCTGTCTTCGCACCGGAGATATTTTTTATATCGAGGCGGATAATAAAAACTGTCTTGTCAATCTCCGCGACGGCAGTATACGCTGCCACAAAACAATGGCGAGGGTATACGACTCTCTGCCTAAAAGCTGTTTCAGCAAAATAAACCGCGCGTATATAGTCAATTTAAAGCATATCGCGGCGTACAGCAGCGATACGGTAAAGCTGCACAACGGGGAGCGGCTTCATATGAGCCGCAGTTACTCAAAGAGCTTTCAGGCTGAGTACCGTGCGTTCCTTAAACCTATGGAGCTGTGAAAAATAACGGGTTTTTTCTTAAAACTGTTGATTTTGGAGACGAAAAAAGGTATGATATAATAGATAAATTATTTCGGAGGAAAAAATGTTAGAGCTCAAAAATATTTCCTTCAATGCTGAAAACGAAAGCGGAGAAAAGGAAATTCTTAAAAATATAAATCTTAAAATAGACAACAGCTTTGTTGTCATAACCGGTCCGAACGGAGGCGGCAAATCAACACTGGCAAAAATAATCGCCGGAATTATCGCGCCCGTGTCGGGTCAGATACTTCTTGACGGCGAGGATATAACGCATATGTCGGTCACCGAGAGGGCAAACCGCGGCATCAGCTTCGCTTTTCAGCAGCCGGTGCATTTCAAGGGACTCACGGTTTACGATATGCTGGGTCTTGCCGCGGGGAAAAAGCTGGGCATAAATGAAGCCTGCGACTATCTGTCGCAGGTCGGGCTCTGCGCGCGCGACTATATAAACCGGGAGATAAACTCGTCTCTTTCGGGCGGCGAGCTTAAAAGAATAGAGATAGCCTCTGTGCTCGCCCGTTCTACAAAGGTGTCGATATTCGATGAGCCAGAAGCCGGTATTGACCTGTGGAGCTTCGGCAACCTGATACGTGTTTTTGAGAAAATGCGTAAGGAATCGGGAGGAACAATCATAATCATTTCGCATCAGGAGCGCATCCTTAATATCGCGGACAGGATAATAGTCCTCGGCGGCGGTACGGTTTCCTCTGAGGGGACAAAGGAAGAAATACTGCCGCAGCTGCTCTGCACGGTGGACAGCGGCTGCAGGGTGCTTGCGGACACCGCGAGGGAGGAAAATCAATGAACAGTACAGAGCTTGAGCTTTTGAAGATAATTGCCGATATGGACGGGAAAACCGAAGGCGCCTACAATATACGCGCCAACGGTCAGCTCGCGGACAGGCATATAACCGAAAATGTGGAAATACGTTCAAAAACGGATAATCCGGGGATAGATATAATAATCAAGCCCGGTGCTGAAAACGAGACGGTTCATATACCTGTAATCATAAGCGAAACGGGACTTACCGACCTTGTTTACAATGATTTTATAATCGGCGACGGCGCCGATGTCACCATAATAGCCGGCTGCGGCATACACAACTGCGGCGGCGAAAAGGCGGAGCACGACGGGATACACACCTTTTTCGTAGGCAAAAACGCTAAAATCAGATATATAGAAAAGCATTACGGCGAGGGCGACGGCAACGGGGAGAACATTATGAACCCGACAACTATCATCAATATCGCCGAGGGCGGTTATATGGAGATGGAAACCACCCAGATAAAAGGGGTCGATTCCACAAAGCGTGTAACGACCGGCAGACTCGCAGACGGTGCGACCCTTATAGTAAAGGAAAAGCTGATGACCCACGGAAAGCAGACCGCCGAAACCGAGTTCAAAATTGACCTTGACGGCGAAAATTCGAGCACGAACCTTATTTCACGCTCGGTTGCGAAAGATAATTCGTATCAGAAGTTTGTTTCTGAAATAAACGGTAATAATATATGCAGCGGACATTCGGAATGCGACGCTATAATAATGGACAACGGCAGGGTAAGCGCAATACCCGAAATAACCGCAAATAATATTGACGCTTCGCTTATACACGAGGCGGCGATAGGCAAAATCGCCGGGGACCAGATTATAAAGCTGATGACTTTGGGTCTTACCGAGAAGCAGGCTGAAGAGCAGATTATCAACGGATTTCTTAAGTAAACAAATTAAGGGAGCGTGCCTGAGCACGCTCCTGAGTCTGTCGATAAATCTCAAATTCGATTTTTCCGCGGCGAAAAGCCGCATTTTGTTTTTACGGCGGCAGGCGCGGCTGAAAACAAACGGTAATCAATAAAGTCCTATTTTATTGACGTCGTTGTCGTGTATCACGGTTATATACCTGACAGACGCTTTTTCGCATATCATAGTGCTGCAGCTCTGCCACAGCTTTATTACGATAAAGTCCTCGCCGACTTTAAGCAGCGTGCCTACACGGCTTTCAAGACAGCCGCCTATAACCGATTCAACTCTTACGAGCTTGCCGACAGCCGTTTTAAGGTAGCAGCATAGCCGGTCATCCTTGCAGGGCGGGGGCGGAAGCGCCTTGTCGATATAGCCCGAAGGCGGGCTGACAGTCATTTTCATAGTTTTTTCTTCGGAAGTGTCAGCAGCATCGCCGTTTCTGTTTAAGTACTCCTCATAATATTCCAGTTCTTTTTCGCCGTTTATCCGGCAGGGAAAGCTGTGTTCCATAGCATATACTCCTTTATGATTTCAATGGATATTACAGTATATGAAAAAAATATCAGGGTGATAAAAAAGGAAAGGACGGAGCATTTATGTCAACGCCTCATATCAACGCGGAAAAAGGAGATTTCGCCGAAACCGTGCTTATGCCGGGAGACCCTTACCGTTCACAGATGATAGCCGAAAATTTTTTGAAGGACGCAAGGCTTGTCAACGATGTCCGCGGCGTAAAGGGATATACCGGTATTTACGAAGGCAGAAAAGTTTCTGTAATGGCGAGCGGAATGGGTATGCCGTCAATGGGTATTTACTCATATGAGCTTTTCAGCTTTTTCGGAGTCGATAATATAATAAGAATAGGCTCCGCCGGCTCGTACAGGGCTGATGTGAAGCTGCGCGATATCGTTATAGGTCAGGCCGCCTGCACCGATTCGGCTTTTATTAAGCAGTATGAGCTGCCGGGCGATTTTTCGCCGATAGCCGACTTCGGACTGCTCGAAAAGGCGGTCTCAGCCGCAAGAAGATTAGGGCTTCCTTATCACGTCGGTAATATACTTTCAAGCGATAGGTTTTATACCGAAAGCGTCTCTCCCGACCGCACGCCGGCTGCGCTGTGGTCGAAAATGGGAGTGCTCGCGGTTGAGATGGAGGCGGCGGCGCTTTACGCCAACGCGGCGAGAACAGGCAAAAAGGCGCTCGCGGTGTGCACGGTTTCGGATTCGCTTGTGACAGGAGAGGAGACGACCGCAGCGGAGCGGCAGAACTCATTTACCGATATGATAAAGCTGGCGCTTGAGACAGCGGTGTCGCTTTAAACGCCGGAGGGAGTCTGAAAATGACCAGAAGCGTAAAGGAACGTCTGCTTCCGCTGCTCAGCAAAGAGGATTATATTTCCGGAGAAAACGCGGCGGAAATACTCGGAGTCAGCCGCAGCGCCGTGTGGAAGGCGGTAGAGTCTCTAAGACATGACGGCTACGGTATAGAAGCGGTCACAAACCGCGGCTACCGCATAAGGCCGGACAGCGATGTGCTTACCGCACAGGAGATAGAAAAAAATCTCACAGAGCTTCACGGAAAGCTCAAAATTGAAGTAAGGAACACCGTTACCTCCACAAACGCGGTATTGAAGGAAATCGCCTCAAAAGGCGCGGAAGAGGGAACGGTTCTTGCCGCGTCGGAGCAGACGGCGGGCAGGGGCAGGTTCGCGAGAAGGTTTTATTCTCCTTCCGACAGCGGAGTTTATATGAGTATTCTGCTTCGCCCGTCTCTTTCCTGTGAGAAAGCCGTACAGATAACCACGGCGGCGGCGGTTGCCGTAGCCGAGGCGGCAGAAGAGCTTACAGGCAGAAAAACCGGAATAAAATGGGTTAACGATGTTCTTATGGAAAACAGAAAAATATCGGGAATACTTACAGAGGCGGCGATAAATGTCGAGAGCGGCACGCTTGATTACGCGATACTCGGGATAGGGCTCAACGCGTATGTTCCTGACGGTGGATTTCCCGATGAGATTTCCGGCATAGCCGGAGCGATTTTCAGCAAGAGAAAGAGCGGGCAGCGCGCGCGGCTCGCGGCACTGGTGCTTGAAAAATTTTTCGGTTATTATGAAAAAATCGGTTCGCATGATTGTCTTGACGCGTACAGGAAACGCTGTATAGTTCCGGGCAGGGAAATAACCGTAATATCCGCCGACGGCTCAAAGCCGGCGACAGCACTTGAAATAGACGAAAATTACCGTCTGCGCGTTGCTTATCCGGATAAAAGGCAGGAATTTCTTTCGTCAGGTGAAATAAGCATAAAACTTTTATAAGAAAATTATGGTATTTCAGGTTTTACACACTTGAATTATATGCCGGAATATGATAGAATATCATTGCTGTATAAAAATGGCATTTAAAACACAAATTATTTACTGGGGTAATTTATTCGTGGAAAATAAAAATGAGTATAATAAACTTAATTTAAGAGATCTGATGTATACGGTAGTTACGCGGTGGTATATTCTTATGATACTGCTCATAGTGTGTGTGCTTGCAGCGGTTATTTATTCGAATTTTATAGCGACACCTTTGTATGATTCAACCGGTAAACTCTATATAATGAACAAGCAGTCGGAAAATATAAGCTCAAGCGATCTTTCGGTTTCAATATACCTTACAAAGGATTATGAAGATCTTATTGTAGACAAAGCGGTGCTTGACGAGGTCTCGGACGAGCTTGACAATAAATATTCATACGCGCAGCTGAAAAGCGCCGTTACGGTTGTAAATCCGGAAAACACCAGATTCCTTGAAATTACGGTCAGAACTCCTGACGCTGTTGACTCTAAAAGAATAGTTGATTCAATTTGCGAAGTGTCACAGGAGAAAATAGTGGAGCTGCTCGGAATAGATCAGGTAACTATAATACGTAAGGGTGATATCGCGTCTGCGCCGTCTTCGTCGAATACTTCCGGAAATATTATGAAAGCTATTATTGTCGCGTTTGTAGTGTTTGCCGGAACAGTGGTTCTGATTTGCTTCCTTAACGATAAAATCAACGGACCCGAGGATATTGAAAAATATCTTGAAATAAGCGTTCTCGGAAATATACCTTATAATCAGAATAAGAAAAAGACGAAATCCAAATAGTCGTTTAATGTTAATTACGGTTAAAGGCTATATCGCAGAAAGGCAGAATTATGTTCGAACACGACAATAATCAGTATGATATACAATTCAATAAGGGAATTTCAGCCGGAAGAGTTAATTTCAACACATCATCTTCTGATGATTATCTTACAAACGAGAATTTTAAAACACTACGTACAAATATTATGTTTTGCGGAGCGGATATCAAGGTTATTGTGCTTACAAGTTCACGTGAAAACGAGGGAAAAAGTACAGTATCCGCAGAGCTTGCCAAAAGTCTTGCCGAAGCCGGCAAAAAAACACTTTTGATTGACGCAGATATGCGAAAATCTGTTTTACTCAGACGTAATGTGGTTTCACAGAATTTCTACGGTCTTTCAGAGCTTTTGTCAGGACAAGCCGGCATTGATAAGGTGCTTTACAATACACAGGATCCGTATTTTGACGCGATATTCAGCGGACGGTTTCCTCCGAATCCTGTTGAGCTTCTCGGTGGGGAAAGGTTCAAGCAGCTTATTGAAAGCGCCAGAAGCGTATATAATTATGTGTTGATCGATTCACCGCCGCTCGGAACGGTTATTGATGCTGCTGTTATCGCTGCTCGTTGTGACGGTGCGGCAATCGTAGTTACTCCGGGAAAAATAACCGTTAAAGAGGTTGCAGAGATTAAGGATCAGCTTATAAAGAGCGGCTGTAAAATTCTCGGCGCGATACTCAATGATATAGAATCCAAACGTACTAAATACTATAAAAAATATTACAGAAGATACGAATACACGCCGTCGGGGAAAAGAATTAAATAACGGTTGTAAAAAATCCTGCCGAAACAGGCAGGATTTTTTTACAATTATTGAATTTTGATATAAAAAAACTCAACGTCTCGGAAGAAATATTTTTATTTCTAATATTCATAAAGCGGATAAGCCGCGTGTCATGGCTATCGGTTTTAATAAGAAAAAATGGAAGCTGTCACGTGTTTCTTAGACAAAAAAGACCCGGAGCGTGTTTGGCTCCGGGCCCTGCCTGCAAAGAGAAACTGAAAAAAGATGGCGGCTGTAAACGCGGGCATCGATTTTAAAATAAAACAAAAAAAGCCTGGAGCGCGTTTGGCTCCGGGCTCTGCCTGGCGGAGATGGAGAGATTCGAACTCTCGAACCACTGTTAATGGTTACACGATTTCCAATCGTGCGCCCTCGACCGGACTAGGCGACATCTCCGTATCGTAATAAGCCGCTCACTTCAGCGGCGGCAATAGCCATTATAACATCAGTTGCCGCAAAAATCAAGTGTTTTTTGCGGCAACCGGAAATTAGAAAATATATATCATTTTACGGTTTCAAAATGAGAAACAGCAGGCTTTATGACTTTTAGTTTTTTTCTTCTTAAAGAGCAGAAAACACGTCTTTCAAACGCAGCAAGACGGTCTTCGTGAAAAAAGCCCCAGATAATCGCGGCAAATAATGCAATTTCAAATACGGTTCTTAAAATCATAGGAAAACTCATAATTTCAACCTCCCGAACAAATGTTCGCATACATATTATATAGTTAAATGCGGAAATTGTCAAGATTTTTTTTAAAATTAAAAACTTGACTGCCGTCATTTCACAATAGTAATAATATCAGAGTTAAAGTCCCAAAAATCGGACTTTGCAATAAATGAAATAATATTTTTTAATAAATACCGGTATATTGGCAAAAAAAAGGTTGACATACAGAAAAAAAGTATTATAATAATAATGATATAAAAAATACTTTTTTCTGCTGATTATTAAAAAAAACACTGTAATGTTGTGATGTTTGACTATTTACACAAAAAAAACTTTATTTTTTTTATTGACTGCGACATTGTTTTGCATAAATATCACTTGAATTTTATTCTTTGAGATGTTATAATTGCATTAGTCATAGGAAGCGGTTTAGCTTCGTCTGGACAGTCCGGTCTCGGGGGAGACGAATATTTGGCGAAAGCCGGTTAGGAGAAAAAAAGTATGAAAAAGATTTTCAAAAAATCTCTGGCAATTATGGTTTCGGCTGCCATATGCTTAACCGCACTTATCGGCTGCCTTTCCGTAAGCGCTGCGGAGGGCGATACTCCTGTTTATACAGTAGTAAGCGCCGAAGGCGAAAAAGGTGGAACAGTTGGAGTAAATGTAACGGGTGCCGATCTCACCAAAATCTGCGGTCAGTCAGTGGATATTAAATTTGCTGCGGGTCTTGAAATCGGAAAAGTACGTGATAACTTGAATAATAGAGATCTTGTCCTTGTCAATGACGAGACAGGCGGCGAATATAATATTCTGTCAAATGAAGACGGAACAAAGACCGTAAGATTGGTTGATATAATCAACTTCCCGCAGTACGGAGACACTCCTCCTCTTGAAACATCTTCTTTTAATGTTACAATCAGCGTTACAATCCCTACCAATGCATCTGCCGGTACTGTATATTCGATAATCTTTGACGAGAGCCAGTTTGCCGACTTAAATGAGAAATGGGTGTATCCTCAGCTTATTGACGGCAAGATTACTGTAGTAGCAGACGCTCCGGTCTGCACACATGAAAATCTCGAGTTTGTTTCAGCTGTTCCTGCGACAGAAGAGGTAAATGGCACAATAACTTTTGAGTGTGCCGACTGCGGTGAGCAGATTACCGAAGATGTTACATATTTAATGTCGAGTTTACTGGCTACTCCCAGTATAGGTTGCACTTCTACTACTCAATTAATACTTAGAGCAAATATTACTAACTATGCGAACTCGGAGGATGGGATTGCAGTTGTAACACATAAATATGGCAATGGTGCAGCAGATGAAACAATGGTTTTTGATGTTGCTGATGCGGAAAATGATGGAAGTTATTACAGATGGATTATAGGCGTAAAGAGCATCCATTTTACTGATACATTTACTTCTGTCTTTTACACAAAGCGCGATGGTCAGTGGGTTTCTGGTATGGTAAGAGATTTTTCTGTAAAAGACAGTGCTATGTCAGTAGTAACTTCCTCTACCTCGGCAGAAGCTATGAAACGTGTTGCAGCAAACCTATTAAAAATGGGCGCAGAGGCACAGAGCTATTTTAACTATAATACTTCGCTTTTGGCTGATGCTGAACTTGTTGGGGATTATGCGCAGTATGTCACAACGACTAAACCGTCTGTTGAAAAAAATGAGAGCAATTATATACCGGTATCTAGTGACTTCGTAGAAAAACAAAAAGTCGCTTTAGCTACTCCGAGTATTAGCTTGGGTGATGCTATTTCTTTTAGTCATAAAGCGGTCACAACATATTATTCTAATCCTGATCAGCTTACTGATGTTAAACTAATGGTTTCATATACGAGCTTTAACGGTGCGCCTATTAGCGAAGCAATAACTGATTATTCTGTAGATGAAAAAGGTAGATTGCTCTTCAATGTAGATGTAATTGCACCTAATATGCGCGAATTGGTTTCTGTTACAGTTTACAATGGCGATTCAGCTGTAAGTGATACGGCTACTTATAGTATTGAAAGTGTATTGGCAGCTGTTGTGTTAACAGATCCAAGTGTTGAAGATTTAGTCAATGCAATTATTAATTATTCTGATTCTGCTCAATCAGCATTTTAATTGAGTATATGCATTATTCTTCGTTGGAGGTGAAGTTTAATAATGAAGGCATATGTTGAAATTATAAAATTAAATTTGGAAAATGTTGTTACAACTTCTCCATGTGGTGCTGAATATACACCTGAATTGACTCCTGGATGTGATGAACCAATTTTAGAGTAAAAAAAAAGCAGCTTGCGTTGCAAGCTGCTTTTTTTAGAAAGTGAGATTTCAAATTCATGCTACAAATAAATAAACCTTCAGAGGTTATTTCTGCTATATTAGGTGAGCAAAATTATAACCATATGCAAGAATATAGATTTATCAATTATTGTATAAATTCTGACACAGAACAGGGTATTTTACTTTATAACAATTTAACAAAAGAACTTATTTTAATTTCTGAAAACGAATATAATAATTTAAAAAATAGCAATTTTACGCAACCTAAGGAATTAATCAAAAATTTAATAAAAAAATGGTTTTTGGTTCCTCAAAATTACAATGAAATGTTACTTGCAGATCAACTTCTTGCAACTGTAAGAACTATCAACAAAGAAAATACAATTTGTAATTTTACAATTTTACCTACAACAGCGTGCAATGCTCGTTGTTTTTATTGTTACGAAGCAGGAACTAAGGTAAAATCAATGAATCAACAAATTGCTTTTGATGTTGCTAAATATATAATAAAGCAAAGTAAAGGAAAAACTGTCAGGCTTAATTGGTTTGGCGGCGAACCGTTATGTAATATACAAGCAATAGATATAATCTGCGAAACGCTAAAAGATAATAATATAAATTTCTATTCCACAATGGTTTCAAATGCTTATCTTTTTAATGATGAACTAATAACCAAAGCAACTTCTTTATGGAAGTTGAAATGGATACAAATTACATTAGATGGTTTGCAGGAAACATACAATAATATTAAAAATTATATTCATAGTGATCCTAATCCTTTTCAACGTGTGATCAATAATATAGAGTATTTGCTTAATAAAAATGTAGCTGTTCAAATAAGAATTAATATGGACAGCCATAATGCTGATGAGCTTATTGAATTAACTGATTTTTTGAATAATAAATTTTCTGTATTTAAAAAATTAACTATCTACGCTCAACCGATTTATGAAGGCGTGGGATATAAAAAAACCTCTCGAACCGATGAAGAACGCAAAGCTATTACTCAAAAATATGTTGCTTTATGCAAATATTTGGATAAAACTAGCATTAAGCACAGATCTATGATGTTTAATAAATTTAAGTGTTATGCGTGCCAGGCTGATAATAAAACTTGGGTTATGATTTTGCCGGACGGTAAATTAGGTTATTGCGAGCATTTTGTTGAAGATGAAACTTTTGGTACAATATATGATAATTCAACGAAGAGGAGCGATTGGAGTAAATATTGTAAACCATATGAAAAGTGCAAGAAATGCGCATATTATCCAACTTGTATAATATTAGAAAAATGCCCTATCGCCAAACACAAATGTTTTGAATATGAACAAATTAACAGATTAGAAGATATTAGAAGAGGTATGATGGGCTCTTATAAAGAGTATATGAATAAAAAAGGCAATGAATAAATTTTATATTAAAATAGCAGATTATTTATTGGAAATAAAGCATGAATGGAATCAAAATGGTGATACATCAGATTATGGTGTGAGTTTTTCAGACGCCCCTGAATTGTCTGTATTCATTTCCAAGAATGACGTTAAAATTGAGAAAAAACTTGCAAAATTCGAGCGGGGAGGTTTTTTTTCTTCGGCAATTCATCGTAAAATAGCCGAATGGCTGCCGTTACATAATGCTTTTGTGCTTCATTCGGCGGTTTTTGATGTTGACGGAACGGGAATTGCGCTAGCGGCGCACAGCGGCACCGGAAAAACCACACATATGCTCTTGTGGCAGAAGCTGATAGGGGACAGGCTTAAAATAGTAAACGGCGATAAACCGATTGTCCGCTTTTTTGATGATGAGCCGGAAACACCTTATGCTTACGGTACACCGTGGAACGGCAAGGAGCATTTAGGTTGCAACATGAGAACGCCGCTCAAACATATATGTTTTATAGAGCGTGCGGAAAACAATTCCTGTGTAGAGATGTCAAAGGCGGAAGCAGCAGACCTTCTTTTCAATCAGGTTTATATGCCTAAAGACCCGAATGCGGCTTTAAATACATTGAAACTTATTGACAGACTTATTTCCTGCTGCAAATTATGGAGAATAAAATGCAATATGGATATTAACGCTGCGCAGACGGCATACAATAAAATTTTTGAAGTGGAGAAAGAAAATGAAACTGAAATACACCTTTGTAACAAATGAAGTAGCCGATAAAATTGTTGCGGTAGCGGTCGGCGAAGATCTCGAAAAATTCGGGGGTTTTATTAAAATGAATGGCACTGGTGCTTACATCTTCAATATGCTTAAAAACGACGTTACTGAAGACGAGATAGTGGCGGCGATGTTAAAGGATTACGAGGACGTGACCGAGCAGGAAGTGCGTGAAACTGTTAAGGAATTTACCGATAAACTAAAAGAAGCGGACGTGCTTATCTGATGCAATATCTCGGAATTGATGAGATTGAGAAGGCACTCGAACAAAATCAGGAAGTTTGCTCTTTAACAGTCGGAATAAGCATGCAGCCTATGCTGCGACAGCATCGAGATATTGTCGTAATAAAACGAGTGGACGGCAAACTTAAAAAAAATGACGTTCCGCTTTATAAAAGAACCGGACGGGATAAATTAGTTCTGCACCGTATATTAAAAGTCACGAATGACGGCTATATAATACGAGGTGACAACCTTTACACAAAAGAATACGATGTCAAGGACGGCGATATTATCGGCGTCCTTAAAGCGTTTTACCGTGATGGGAAGTATTACGATTGCGAAAAAAGCCGCAAGTACAAAACATATGTCTTTTTTATGCGGGTAAGCTATCCTTTAAGATATATATGGAAATTTAAACTTCGTCCGTTCCTCGGAAAAATCAAACGCTTTATTTTAGCGCAAAAAAGCAGAAAAACGTAATACATTTTTATTGCGATTTTTAAACATATCAAAATGTAGAAATTATCACGGCTTTTTCTACATTTTGAGCAACTAAAACATACAAAAAAATATTGACAAACCCAATACTATAAAGTATATTTGATTTGTTAGATTATGCAGTACGGGAAAGGATATGGGATTTATAATAACTTTTCCGTACTGTATTGTTTATATAGGAAATAAGGGGACCTGTTATGCGTATTTACGAGAATTTGCAGAAAACAAGCGAAAACAGATTAAGAGGAAGAAGCTGGTACATACCTGAAAACAGCGGATTTTTCCCGCTTAACGGTGAATGGCGGTTTGTATTTTTTGAAAACGGGGATAAAGCCGGTGATATAGAAGAATGGGGAAATATAGAAGTTCCGTCATGCTGGCAGACAAAGGGATACGAGGCGCCGAATTACACTAATATAAACTATCCGTTCCCGTGCGATCCTCCTTATGTGCCGGATATGAATCCTGTCGGAATTTATGAGCGGAGCTTTACCCTTGATGACGGCAGCAGGGATACTTATCTTGTGTTTGAGGGCGTATCGTCTCACGCTGAAGTGTATATAAACGGAAAGTATGTGGGCTATACACAGGGCAGCCGTCTTATGGCGGAATTTGATATAAGCGAATATGTCAGTTCCGGTACAAACAGCATACGCGTTTATGTTCGCAAGTGGTGCTGCGGCAGCTATCTTGAGGATCAGGACGCGTTCAGGTATAACGGTATTTTCAGAGATGTTTATATACTGTCACGTCCTCACGGTCATATTTTCGACCTTGATATACGCACGGAAGGCGACAGAGTGATCTGCACGGCTGATGCTGAATTTACAGCCGAACTGTATGACGGCGAAATCCTTATTGCTTCGTCTGTGTCCGCTGGCAAAAAGGCGGAATTTACTGTTGAGGCGCCGAGGCTTTGGACGGCGGAAACACCGGAGCTTTATACTGTTAAATTCTATGCTGCCGGTGAGACAATAACACGCCGTTTCGGCTTCAGAACTATTGAAATCTCAAAGGACTATGAGCTGCTTATTAACGGCACTCCCGTTAAGCTCAAAGGCGTAAACCATCACGATACGCACCCTGAAAAAGGCTGGACAATGTCGGAGGAGGATATTGTCCGTGACCTCACACTTATGAAACAGCTCAATATAAATACTGTCAGAACCTCACATTATCCGCCTTCGCCCAAATTCCTCGATTACTGCGATGAGCTCGGATTTTATGTTATACTTGAGACAGATATCGAGACGCACGGATTTGTGCGCCGCCACGCCAATGTCAGCTACGGTTACGATGTTGAATCTATGGACTGGCCCTGTGCAAATCCTGAATGGAACAAAGAATTTGTTGAGCGTATGGAGCGTGCTTATGAGCGCGATAAAATACATACCTCGGTAATAATGTGGTCAACCGGAAATGAGAGCGGGTACAGCGAAAATCAGCATGCCATGATTGAATGGCTCAAAAAACGTGACGGTGTCCGTCTTGCTCATGCTGAGGACGCGTCAAGAAAAGGAACGCCTGACAATACCGATGTATTTTCAATGATGTATCCGTCGGTAGAGCAGATTGAAGGCATGGCTGAAGGTGATGATATAAAGCAGCCGGTATTTATGTGTGAGTACGCTCACGCGATGGGCAACGGCCCCGGCGGAATCTGGGACTACTGGAACGCTATTTACGCGCATAAGAAGCTGATAGGCGGATGCGTCTGGGAATGGGCGGATCATGTTTTTTTGGTTAACGGCGTACAGAAGTACGGCGGAGACTTCCCGGGTGAGCTTACGCATGACGGCAACTTCTGCTGTGACGGAATGGTTTTCTCCGACCGCAGTCTCAAACCCGGTTCACTCGAAATCAAGAATACATACGCGCCGTTCAGAATCAGGTGGGAAAACGGAAATTTAATACTTAAAAACTGCTTTGATTTTACTTCGTTCGACGGTTATAATTTTGAATATGATATAACGGTTGACGGTAAAAGCATCGAAAAAAAGATAGTCCGCCTCAATACAAAACCGGGCGACGAATTTATGCTCACGCCATCGGTACAGCTTCCGCCAACCTGCCGTCTGGGCTGCTATATAACGGTGAGAATGACCGACCGTGACGGCGCCGAGCTCGGCTGCTTACAGGAAAATCTCGGCGTTGAAGCAGAACCGGTTGCCGCGGCCGCGCAGCCGCTGAGTCTTACTGAAGGTGAGTTTGAAATTACCGCCGAGGGTCAGAATTTCAAATATATTCTTTCAAAGCAGACCGGAATGTTCAGCAGCATAATCATAAACGGTGAGGAGCAGCTGGCAGGTGTCTCAAGACTTTCATATTACCGCGCGCCGACCGACAATGACCGCAATGTCCGTGCGCTTTGGGACAGGACGAATATCTGGCAGGGCGAGAATTTGGATTGCGTATTCACTAAAATTTATTCCTGCCGTGTTGATAACAGCAGGGTAGTATTCGACGCGTCATCAGCCGGAGTATCGAGAAAACCGTTTTTCAGGTTTGAGCTTTCTTATGAATTTTATGAAAACGGCAGCGTAACCGTTTCGCTTGGCGGAAAAATCCGCGAAAATGTCATTTGGCTGCCGCGTCTCGGATTTGAGTTTGAGCTTCCCTTTGAAAAAGACAGATTTACCTATTTCGGAAACGGACCGGCTGAAAGCTACTGCGATATGGCTCATCACGGAACCGTCGGCTGGCACGGGAGCGACGCGGAGAGCGAGTATGTCAATTACGTCCGCCCGCAGGAGCACGGAAACCATACGGCGTGCAAGCGTCTTGAGATTGAAAATTCGCTTAAATTCGCGGCTGACAATATGGAAATCGCGGTTCTTCACCACAGTATCGAAGCTATCGACAAAGCAGAGCATACAGATGAGCTTGTGAAGTCTGATAAAACCCATGTCAGAATAGATTATAAAATGTCCGGCATAGGCTCAAATTCCTGCGGTCCGGCTCTCGATGAAAAATACAGGCTTGATGAAAAGGATATTTCCTTTAAATTTATTCTCAGTGTTTAATAAAAAAATCCCATACCTCAAAAAGGTATGGGATTTTTGCATCGGTTTGTGCCGTGTGCAGTCGATGTATTTACCGCTATATTTCATTTATCAGTAGAGCTTTACCTCGCTCCAGAGGGTTTCGTAATATGTGCGGATTTCCTCGTCAATGTCATGATAATATTGTACTTTCGGAAGATCAGCCTCGTCGGGATAAAGAATCTCGTTCTGATAGTAGCAGTAATCCTCGTTGTTTATAACCGCCGTGTTGGGCGAGGCGTAGCCGATGTATTCGGCATTCGCGGTGGCTATGTCAGGCTCAAGCAGGAAGTTGATATACATAAGCGCCGCTTCGTAGTTTTTGGCGTTTTTCGGTATGCAGATCGAGTCGACAAATATATTTGTTCCCTCTTCCGGATAGAAGAAACGCAGGTCCTCATTGGTGTCGTACATTGTAAGATAGTCGCCGGCGTAATAGGGGGCAACGGAAGCCTCTCCGGTCTCCATTTTTCCGTATATCTCGTCCATTACATATGACTGAAGATTTGCCTTGCCCTCTTTAAGCAGATCGGCAGCGGCGTCCCAGTCGGCTTTATTAAGCGTGTTCACGTCCTGTCCTAAAATCATTTGGGCTGTCATAAAGGCATCGCGCGGATTGTTGAAGTTGAGCGCCATATCCTTGTATTTCTCGTCCCACAGAACCTTCCATGAGTGCTCTATATCACTTCCGGTCAGCTTTTCGTTGTAAATAATTCCGACAAGTCCCACATTGTAGGGCACGCTGTATTGATCCTCGGGATCAAAAAACAGCTTTTTGTATTCGTCTGCTATAAGGTCGTAGTTTGAGATTTTTGAGGTGTCGATAGTCTGGAGCATATCTTCCTTTATAAGACGCTCAATCATATAGTCGGAGGGTATTATGATATCGTAATTGATTCCGCCGCCGGCTAACTGTGAATACATGATTTCGTTGCTATCAAAGGTAAGATAATCAACTTTTATACCGGTGTATTTTTCAAATTCCTTGTTTACGTCGACCGTGTCGTCCTCACCGCGGGAGATGTATTCGCCCCAGTTGTATACCGTAAGAGTGGTGCCTTCAAGGCTTTTGTCGTACTCGGCGCGCAGCTCAAGATCCTTGTATTCGTAGCCGCAGCCGGTAAGAAGTACAGAGAGTGCTACCGCGAGGGCGCAGACAAGTGCAATGTATTTTTTCATTTATCATTTTCCTTTCTTAAGCACATCAGGCTGTCTCAAACCCTGAATAATTGCGGAAAATTGCTGATGTGCATTATTTATTATTTCAGTGTTTATACGCGCCGTATTTCGGTGCGCTTTTTCTCACTCTTGCTCTGAAGTATATTGTACAGTATCAGAAGCACGAATACAGTTATAAATATAAGGGTGGACAAAGCGTAGGTATCGGGTGTGACCGATTTCTTTGTCATAGTGTAAATCACTATCGGCAGGGTCTGATAATGACCGCAGGTAAAATAGCTGATTACAAAATCGTCAAGTGATAAGGTAAACGCCATTATAAAGCCTGTGACTATTCCGGTCGAGATAGAGGGAAGTATCACCTTAAAGAATGCCTTTACCGGCGTGCAGCCGAGATCCATCGCGGCTTCGGACAAATGCGCGTCGGTCTGCCGCAGTCTCGGTATGACCGACAGTATAACGTATGGCAGGTTAAATGTAATGTGCGCTATCAGCACCGTGGCAAACCCAAGTGATTCGTCAAGCCCTATCAGTTTTCCGAAAAATATGAAAAGCAGCATAAGCGATATTCCTGTAACTATGTCGGCGTTCATCATCGGTATCTGCGTTACCGACATTACCGCTTTTTTCGCAATGCGGTTCCGTATGGCGGTTATGCCTACCGCCGCCGCCGTGCCGAGCACGGTGGATATCACCGCAGAAAGCAGGGCGATTATCAGCGTATGCTCAAGCGCGGAAAGCATTACCGTGTTTTTGACAAGCCCCTCGTACCAGCGCGTTGAAAAGCCGCCCATAACCCATACGCTGCTTGATGAGTTGAAGGAAAATACTATCATCACCGCCACCGGCGCGTAAAGAAAGAGGATTATAAGAGCTATATAAAGACGGGAAAGCAGCTTCACATCAACACACCTCCGTCCTCATCGCTTCCGCCGCACCGGTTCATTATAAACAGGCAGACGAGTATCATAACCATAAGCACCAGCGATATCGCCGACGCGATGTTATAGTATGTGGGACCGAGGTTGAAGAAATATTCAATCGTATCACCTATCAGCATTGTTTTGTTGCCGCCCAGCTTCTGGGAGATGTAAAAGGTGCTGACCGACGGTACGAAAACCATTGTTATGCCCGATATCATTCCCGGCTTTGAGAGCGGGAAAAGAACTCTCCTGAACTTTGTGAATGCGTCCGACCCGAGATCCTCCGCCGCTTCAAGCAACGATTTGTCAAGCTTTGACATAACCGAGTAAAGCGGAAGTATCATATACGGTATAAAATCGTACACCATACCGAGTATAACCGCGCCCGGCGTATTTATAAGCCTTAAAGGTCCTATGCCGAGTTTGGACAGAAAAGTGTTTATAAGTCCGGTGTTAGCGAGTATCGTTATCCACGAATAGGTGCGGATAAGGAAGTTCATCCACATCGGTATCATAACGATCATAAAAAGCATACGCTGCGAGGAAATATTCAGCTTTGTCATAAAATACGCCATCGGGTAGGCTAAAACAAGGGTTATAAGCGTAGCCGCCGCCGCGTAAAGAATAGATATGCCGAAAGCCTTTTTGTATTTCCCTATTTCCGAGATGTTCGCAAGGGTAAACGCGCCGTTCTGGTCGGTAAGCGAAAAGTAAACCATTATTATTAAAGGTACTACAATGAATATCGCCGACCATACTATATAAGGGGAGGCTACCAGCTTGTTGCCGAAGGCTTTTTTGTTCACGGCTCCTCCTCCTCTGCGTCCGAAAGGTGGTCGATCTCCTCGCTGTATGAGGAATAGTCGCCGTAAAGTCCCGAATATTCGGATTTTTTCATAATGTGAATAGCGTCCGGCTCGATGTAAAGACCTACGCTGTCTCCGGCGAAATGCTCGTCGGTGGTCTGTATCATCCATTTAAAGCCGCCGATGTCAACAATTATCTCGTAATGTACGCCGAGGAACGCGACCGACGTTACAACACCCTTAAGCATTCCCTTTTGGGGCTCAACTATGTCAACGTCCTCAGGTCTTACTACAACGTCTACCGCTTCGCCTGCCGCGAAGCCCTTGTCGAGACAGTCGAATTTCTGACCCGAAAACTCCACGTAATAGTCTTTTATCATTTTACCGTCAACAATATTCGATTCGCCTATGAAATCGGCGACAAAGGCGTTGCGCGGCTCATTGTAAATATCCTGCGGGGTGCCTACCTGCTGGATACGTCCCGAATCCATAACCACGACCCTGTCAGACATAGTAAGTGCCTCCTCCTGGTCGTGGGTGACGAATATAAAGGTTATGCCGAGCTGCTGCTGTATCTTTTTAAGCTCCTTTTGCATATCCTTGCGCAGCTTTAAATCAAGTGCCGCGAGAGGTTCGTCAAGCAGAAGCACCTTCGGGTGGTTGGCAATGGCGCGGGCTATCGCCACACGCTGCTGCTGACCGCCCGATAGCGTGTCGGTATGCCGCTTCTCAAGACCCGTAAGGTTAACGAGCTTGAGCATTTCCGCCACCTTTTCCTTTATCTCGCTTTCCGGACGCTTTTTCACGCGCAGTCCGAACGCGATATTCTCATAAACGTTAAGGTGAGGAAAAAGGGCATAACGCTGAAAAATGGTGTTGACCTGACGCTTGTACGCAGGAACACCATTGATTTTTTTGCCCTCAAACAAAACATCTCCGGAGTCCGGCTCCAAAAAACCGGCTATGAGCCGCAGGGTTGTGGTCTTGCCACAGCCGGACGGACCGAGTAAGGTTATAAACTCGCCGTCTACAATGTCGAGATTAAGCCCGTCAAGCACCTGCTCGCCGTCAAAAGCGACCGAAATGTTTTTGAGTTCCACTATATTTTCTTTTCCCATAAAAGCATCCCCCTTTGTTCAACACTAAAGTGCCGACACAAGAATAATTATCCGCCCTCCCCGGTTACGATCAGTCCGGATTTTTGAACCCGGGGAAGAAATACCCTGTGCGATACCCGCAGCTTCTTCGTAATATGCCCTGAACAAAGGGTTTTTCATAGTTTTCTGAAGCTCTTTAGCCCCGAAACTACGGCATAAAATCTGAAACCGCTCTCTACACAGATGCCTTTTATCAAACATATTTTATTGTAATGTCCGACTAAATAATGAATATACAATGAAACTCTTAAAATGTCAAGTAAAATTTTCGTTTTTTCAACAAATTTCTGAAGTAAATCAGCCTGATTTTTAAAAAACTCATTTATGCTCTTTTTTTCTCCGTTTTTCTCTTAAATGCTACGATTTTATAAAAACATATTTTCGAGCCGCTCCGGCAATAAAATGTTGATGAATTTTATAAGATGTGCTATAATAATAAATTATAATGCGGTAGTATGCCATGGAGGCGATAAGGTGAGGATTTTAGGAATAGACCCGGGCTACGCGACAGTGGGCTACGGACTGGTGGATTACTGCCGCTGCAAGTTCAATCCCGTTGCTTTCGGCGCTGTGACAACGCCTGCCGGAATACCTTTTCCAAGGAGGCTCGGCGACATATACCGCGATATGATAAGCATAATAGAAAAATACAAGCCTGACGAGATGGCGGTGGAGCGGCTTTATTTCAACACCAACACCACGACCGCAATAGATGTGGCGCAGGCGCGCGGGGTAATAGTGCTTGCGGCGGAAAACAGCCTGCTTCCGGTATTTGAGTATACGCCGCTTCAGGTCAAGCAGGCGATAACCGGCTACGGCAGGGCGGAAAAGCGGCAGGTAATGGAAATGGTCAAAAATATACTGGCGCTCGAGCGGGTGCCGAAGCCTGACGATACCGCTGACGCGCTGGCGCTTGCCGTATGCCACGCGCACTGCTCGGGCACGACTTATTCAAGACTTTACAGGGGGGCTGTAAAATGATTGCGTCCTTAAGAGGTACTCTTATTCATACAGATAATGTTTCGGCTGTGGTGGAGTGTTCAGGCGTCGGGTTCAGGCTGGCGGTAACAAAGAATACTCTTTACAGGCTGCCGCAAAAGGGGCAGGAGGTATTTCTTTATACCTTTTTAGCGGTCAGGGAGGATGCACTCGACCTTTACGGATTCATAGACGCCGACGAGCTTGAGGCGTTCAGACTGATAACCGCGGTAAACGGTGTCGGAGCAAAAATCGGAATCGCGATTCTTTCGGAGTTCAGCCCTTCACAGCTGAGAATTTATATCGCGAGCGGAGACGCCAAAGCGCTTACCGCGGCGTCGGGCGTCGGAATAAAGCTGGCGCAGAGGATAGTGCTTGAGCTTAAGGATAAGGTCGGAGCGATAGAGACCGACGACGGAATTGATTTGAAGGCGGTGGGCAACGCGACGCTGAACAGCAGCACAAAGGAGGCTGTGGCGGCGCTGGTTTCTCTCGGCTATACGCAGAGCGAGGCGTCACTCGCGGTAGGTAGGCTTGATACCTCGTTATCCACCGAGGAGCTTATAAAGCAGGCGCTCAAACAGCTTGCGAGGGGGTTATAACCGTTGATTGAACAGGAAATGGATTTTGAAAACCGGATAGTCTCTCCCGAATACAGCTATACCGAGGACGAGGCGGAGCTGTCCCTGCGCCCGAAAACCTTAAGCGAATATATCGGGCAGGACAAGGCAAAGGAAAATTTAAGTATATATATAAAGGCGGCTTTAGGCAGACACGAAACACTTGACCATGTGCTGCTGTACGGCCCTCCGGGACTCGGAAAAACCACCCTTTCGGGCATAATAGCCAGGGAAATGGGAGTAAACTTAAGGGTGACGTCGGGGCCTGCCATTGAAAAGCAGGGCGACCTTGTGGCGATACTGACATCTCTTAATGAGGGCGACGTGCTTTTTATAGACGAGATCCATCGCCTGCCGAGAAACGTAGAGGAGATACTTTATCCGGCGATGGAGGATTTCTCGCTTGATATAATTTTAGGCAAAGGTCCGTCGGCGAGGTCAATAAGGCTTGACGTGCCGCATTTCACGCTGGTCGGCGCCACCACACGCTCAGGGCAGCTTACAGCCCCTCTGCGCGACCGTTTCGGGGTGCTTCTCCGGCTTGAGCTTTACACGCCTGAGGATTTGGCTAAAATAATCACGCGTTCGGCCGGCATACTCGGAATAAAGATAGAAAACGACGGTGCGCTTGAGATAGCCTCACGCTCAAGGGGCACGCCGAGAATAGCCAACCGGCTGCTTAAAAGGGTAAGGGACATAGCTCAGGTTGAGTATGACGGAGATATAACAGAAGAAGTGGCGCGCGCGGCTCTGGCGAGGTTTGAGATAGATGAGCTGGGTCTTGACGATTTCGACCGCAAGATGCTTTCAACCATAATAACCAACTATTCGGGCGGACCTGTCGGGCTTGACACACTGGCGGCGGCGGTAGGCGAGGAGGCGGTCACGATTGAAGATGTTTACGAGCCGTATCTTATGCAGATAGGCTTTCTTACGAGAACCGCGAGGGGCAGATGCGTCACCGCGCTCGCTTATGACCATTTAGGTATTGAGAGAAAAGGGGCGGACGGCGCCCAGCAATCTATGTTTTAAGGAGAAAAGAAATGGGAAGATTATTCGGAACAGACGGAGCAAGAGGAATTGCGAACAGCGAGCTTACCTGCGAGCTTGCCACGAATATAGGCAGGGCGGCGGCGTATGTGCTGACCGAGAAGACCACCGAAAAGCCGAAGGTGCTTATCGGAAAGGATACGCGCGTGTCCTCTAATATGCTTGAAATGGCGCTGGCGGCGGGGCTTTGCAGCGTGGGCGCAGATGTGGTGCTGGTAGGCTTTGTGCCGACTCCCGCCATCGCTTTTCTTGTGAAGGACAGAGAGGCGGACGCCGGAATTATGATTTCCGCGTCACACAACCCCTGCGAATACAACGGCATAAAAATTTTTGACGGCAACGGCTACAAGCTGCCCGACGCGCTCGAGGAAGAAATTGAGTCGCTGGTGCTTGACGATATGAGCCCGGTTAAATTTCCGGTCGGCGGCGATGTCGGCAGTGTGTTTTTAAGGCACGATTATGTGGATTTGTATATTGACCACCTCGTAAAATCGGTTGATACCGATTTGTCCGGCCTTAAAATAGCGATAGACTGCGCTAACGGCTGCGCCTCTTATACGGCGGAAAAACTCTTTACAAGGCTTGGTGCCACAGTCCATATGATGCACTGCAATCCTAACGGCGTGAATATAAACGCGCGCTGCGGCTCTACTCATATGGAGGACATTACCGATTATATAAACGGTCACGATATGGACTTAGGACTTGCGTTTGACGGTGACTCAGACCGCTGTCTTGCTGTGGACGAAAACGGCAAGCTGATTGACGGAGACAGAATGATAGCCGTTTTTGCGCTTGATATGAAAAACAAAGGAATATTAAAGGACGATACGGCGGTAGTTACGGTTATGACCAACCTCGGCTTTAAGCAGTTTGCGGAACGCAACGGAATAAATGTGCTTGAAACTAAGGTGGGCGACCGCTATGTGCTTGAGGAAATGCTTAAAAACGATTATCAGATAGGCGGCGAGCAGTCGGGCCACATAATATTCAAGAACTTCGCCACAACGGGAGACGGTCAGCTTTCGGGCGCTATGCTGGCGGCGATACTTGCTAAAACCGGCAAGCCGGCGTCGGAGATAGCATCGGTAATGACAGTGCTGCCGCAGACCCTCGTTAATATAAAAGCCTCCCCCGAGCTTAAGGAAAAGCTTAATACCGACAGTGATATTAAAGCCGCGATAGAAAGTGTTAAAAAAGAGCTCGGAAAGAGCGGCAGAATACTTGTGCGCGCGTCGGGTACAGAACCGCTTATCCGAGTAATGCTTGAGGGCGAGAATATAGCCGGGATAAAGCGTCTCGCAAGGGACGTTGCGGCGGTTATAGAGGGCAAGGCATAATGAGAACCGTTACAGGCTTTGACGATTATGAGCTTATCGACGCGGACAGCGGAGAGCGGCTTGAACGCTGGAAGGATATAATCCTTATCCGTCCTGATCCTCAGATAATCTGGTCGGGAGAGCGGAAGGACAGGCGCTGGAAAAACGCCCACGCGGTGTATCACCGTTCTGCGAACGGCGGAGGGCACTGGGAAAAGCTGAAGCCTGTGCCTGATGTCTGGAGCGTTAATTATGAGGGACTTACCTTCAGGCTGAAGCCGATGGGCTTCAAGCACACCGGACTTTTTCCGGAGCAGGCGGTCAACTGGACGCTTGCTCGTGAGCTTATAAAAAAGGAAAACCGTCAGCTTTCGGTACTCAACCTTTTCGCCTATACCGGCGCCGCGACACTCGCCTGTCTTAAAGCGGGAGCCAAAGTGACCCATGTTGACGCCTCAAAGGGAATGGTGCAGTGGGCAAAGGAAAATGCCGCCGCTTCAGGACTTTCGGAGGTTCCGGTAAGGTGGCTTGTTGACGACTGTATGAAATTCGTAAAGCGTGAGCTGCGCCGCGGCAACCGGTACGACGCTGTGATAATGGATCCGCCGTCATACGGCAGGGGTCCGGCGGGAGAGGTCTGGAAGCTCGAGCAGCAGCTCGAGGAGCTTTTGAGCGAAACCGGAAGGCTGCTTTCCGATAACGCTGTTTTCTTTATTCTTAACTCATATACCGGCGGTCTTTCGCCGACAATTCTCAATTTTATGGTAAGGCGCTGCGCCGTACCGGACAGGGGCGGAGAGGTCTCGACCGACGAGATAGGTCTTTTTGTCACCGAAAAGGGAATAAGTCTTCCCGCGGGAAATACAACGATTTGGACAAGATAGTATGGACAGTATAATAAGCGTCAGAAATGTGACATATGAATACAGAGAGGAAGAAACCGTTTACGCCGCGGTAAAGGATTTAAGCCTTGAGATAGAGCGCGGCAGCTTTACGGTAATCCTCGGACATAACGGTTCTGGTAAATCCACACTCGCCAAAATGCTCAACGGGCTTAACAAGCCTACGTCGGGCGACGTGCTGGTAGACGGCATAAACACAAAGGACGAGTCGACCGAAATTGAGGTAAAGCGTAAGGTGGGAATGGTTTTTCAGAATCCCGACAATCAGATAATAGCCTCGATAGTGGAGGAGGACGTGGCGTTCGGCCCGGAAAATCTGGGGCTTGAACCCTCGGAAATACGCCGCAGAGTGGACAATGCGCTTAAGGCGGTAGATATGTATGACTTTCGTGAATCTACCCCTCACCGTCTTTCGGGCGGGCAGAAGCAGCGCATAGCGATTGCCGGGATTATGGCTATGGAGCCGGAATGTCTCGTGCTGGACGAGCCTACCGCGATGCTTGACCCTAAGGGCAGGGCGGAGATAATCTCAACGCTTCACAGGCTCAACAGCGACAAGGGCATAACGATTGTGCTTATAACCCACTATATGGAGGAGGCGGAGAACGCCGACAGGGTGATTGTCATGAATGACGGCAAAATAATCGCCGACAATGTGCCGAAGGTGATTTTTTCAGACGTGAAAACCCTTAAATCAGTAGGACTTGACGTGCCGCAGACGGCGGAGCTGCTTTACAGTCTCAAGGAAAACGGATTTCCGGTTGACACCCACGCCCTTTCGGTAAAGGAAGCCGCCGCCGAGATAATAAAGGCAATGCGTTCGGAGGAATAACGATTTGACAGTTTTAGAGGTAAAGAACCTTACACATACTTACAGCGGTAACACTCCGTTTATAAACGACGCGGTAAGCCGCGTCAGCTTTTCCGCGCAGAAAGGTGAGATTATAGGCATAATCGGACATACCGGCTCGGGCAAATCCACCCTTGTGCAGCACCTTAACGGACTGCTGAAGCCTACTGAAGGCGAAGTGTTTGTAGACGGCGAAAATATATGGGACAATCCCAAGGAAATAAGGAAAATACGCTCAAAGGTCGGTCTTGTCTTTCAGTACCCCGAATACCAGCTTTTTGAGGAGACGGTTTACGCCGATATCGCTTTCGGCCCCAAAAATATGGGTATTGCCGGCGACGAGCTTAAAAAAAGAGTGCTTGATACCTGCCGCCTTATAGGCGTTAAGGACGAATACCTTGAAAAATCCCCTTTTGACCTTTCGGGAGGGGAAAAGCGGCGTGTCGCAATAGCCGGAGTTATGGCGATGAAGCCGGAGGTAATAGTATTTGACGAGCCTACCGCCGGACTTGACCCGGCGGGCAGGGAAAGCGTTATGAAGATAATACACGATTACAGGCAGGCTGTCGGAGCCACCGTTATAATTATATCCCACAGTATGGAGGATATGGCGCTCTTGGCCGATAAGCTGCTTGTTATGAACAAGGGCAGCCTTGAAATGTTCGATACGGCGGAAAACGTATTTCTGAAGGGTGACAGGCTGCGTGAGATAGGGCTTAACGTACCTATCGTGACAAGGGTGTTTTATGAGCTTAAAGCGGCAGGTATTCCGGTGCCGGATAATGTATTTACCGTGAAAAGAGCCGTGGAAGTGTTAAAAGGCATAAAGGCAGGTGAGCGCGGTGCTTAAGGATATAACCTTCGGTCAGTATTATGAAAGCCGCTCGCTGATCCACAGAACCGACCCACGTCTTAAAACAGTGCTTTTAATAGCGCTTATAGTATTTATTTTTCTCGCGAAAAACGCTCTTTCAATGGGTCTTTCAGTGCTGTTTGTGCTGTCGGTCATGGCGGTATCTAAGGTGCCGGTTAAGCTGTATCTCAAAAATATGAAGGCGATACTTCCGGTGCTGATATTCACGGGTATAATCAACCTGTTTTACGGCGAGGGTGAGACGCTTGTCTCTTTCTGGAAGCTGGAAATAACCACGGGCGGAATATACCGTGCCGTCTTTATGATGGTGAGGATAACGCTGCTTATATTTTTAAGCTCGGCGCTGACCTACACCACAACGCCCAATGACCTTACCGACGCGATAGAAAGCCTGCTTTCCCCGCTTCGCTTTGTAGGTCTTAAAAGCGCGGTGCATACGCTTGCCATGATGATGACCATAGCTCTGCGGTTTATTCCGACGCTTATAGAGGAAGCCGAAAAGATAATGAACGCCCAGAAGGCGAGGGGCGCCGACCTTGAAAACGGTAAGCTGACAGAGCGTGTAAAGGCGCTTATACCGATACTTATACCGCTGCTTATTTCTTCGGTGAGGAGAGCGTATGAGCTCGCCGAGGCTATGGAGTGCCGATGCTACAACGGCGGCGAGGGCAGGACGCGTATGAAGCAGATGCATATAAAGCCGCGCGATTTCGCTGTACTTGCTGTCTGCGCGGTGGTATGCGGAGGGATAATAACACTCAATATAATGTTTTAAAGGAAGTGTGCCGCGTTGAAGAGAATGCTGCTTACAATTTCATACGACGGCACCGCGTATCACGGCTGGCAGGTTCAGCCGAACGGTATAACAGTGCAGGAGACAGTGCAGAACGCGCTTTGCGGGCTTATAGGTGTAAGACCGGCGCTCACCGGCTGCAGCCGTACGGACGCAGGCGTTCACGCGAGAAAATTCTGCTGCCATTTCGACTGCGACGATAAATTCCCCGAAAAGGCTTTTTTAAGGGGGCTTGACTCGCTTCTGCCGCCCGACATAGCGGTAAGGGACTGCGCAGAGGTGCCGCCAGATTTTCACGCGCGGTACAGTGCCAAGGGAAAAACCTACTGCTACTATATACTTAACAGCCGCTGCCGCGACCCTTTTGCGGCGAGATACAGCTGGAAGATAGAGCAGGAGCTTGACGCTGATAAAATGAATACCTTTTGCAGCGGACTTGTCGGCAGGCACGATTTTGCCGCTTTCTCATCAGCCGGAAGATCGGTCGAGGACACGGTGCGTACCGTAAGTGAGTGTACGGTGACCCGCAGCGGAGATACCGTTATTCTGAAAGTGACCGCCGACGGTTTTCTCTACAATATGGTGCGGATAATAACCGGCACTGCCGTAGGCGTATCCTTTGGAAAGATACCGCCTGACGCGACACGTGATATAATAAACTCTAAAAACCGGGCGGCAGCGGGAGACACCGCCCCGCCGCAGGGACTTTTTCTTGAAGAAATATATTATTAGGGTGATAAGAATGCCTGATTACAAAAAGAAAAGGGTGAACAGATTAAGGGGCGCGCCCAAGCCGCGGCGGGACAAGCCGGAGCGGAATACTGCGCCGGACGAAATCGTGATGACGCCGGAAAGCCGGCGCGCGAGGCCCGAGGCGAAAAGCTCAGAAAGCGCTGTGAAAGAGTCGGCGCAGAATCTGAAGGTGGTAAAGGGCAGAAAGCTCGAAAGGCGCAGGAAGACACGTATTCTTCTGACCGCCGCCGCGATAGCAGTAATAATATGCACGGTACTGCATTTTATACTTCCGGTAGGAATAATCGAAAACGTCGGTAACCTTATAGCCGTAATGGGGTCGGGCAGCTATCCGGTAGAGCTTGAGAGCAGCGAGGTGGTATCGGCGGTTTCCAGGGGAAGTTATTATTACGTTTTAACCGACACCAGAATAAACGCCTACTCGGGCGCAGGAAAGGAAATATATTCCTACGCACACGGATTTGAGAATCCGGTGCTTAAAACCTCAAAAACAAGGGCGCTGGTATTTTCGCAGGGCGGCAGTGATCTGCTGATATACAATCTTCAGTCGCTAAAAGGCACCCTTCAAACCGAAAAGCCGATTATAACGGCGTGCATTTCCGATTCGGGAGCCTACGCAGTGGTTACCCAGTCGGATTCATACGCCGCAGCGGTAAGCGTTTACGGCAAAAACGGAAAACTGATGTACGAATGGTTTTCCGCCTCGGATACGGTGAATAACATAGCGATTTCGCCGGACGGCAAAAAAATAGCGGTTTCGCTATTCAACGCGACATCAGGCGCTTATTCATCAAAGATAAGCGTATACGGCTTTGAGTCGGCGGATCCGCTCTTCACGAAAAATATTGACGGTTCGCCGGTATACGGGCTTGACAGTACGCATAATTCGGGATTTTACGCCGTTTCGCAGAATAAGGTAATTTTTGTGAAATGGTCTGATTATACCGTCAAAGAGTACGACAGCGATTATAACGCGGCGATGTTCAGAGCGGGTTCGGGCGGCGCCGTGGCGGTATTCAACCGTGAGAGCGACAGGACGGACAACCGCATCGTGCTGTTTAATACAAAGGGCGAAAAGATAAGCGAATTTGAATTTAAGCAGGCGGTAAGTGATATTCAGGTTTCCGGCGGTCATATTTATTGTATGAGCGACACAGAGGTTTTCCTTCTTTCGGACAGCGGGGAAAAATTAAGGAGCGCGGACTGCGGGTTTGGCGCCGTGTGGCTTGCCGTGACCGGTTCAAATGAGGCGGCGGTAATTACGGATAACCGTATAGATAAAGTAAAGCTTGTTCAGTAAAATTAAAAAGGAGCAAAGATTATGAGTGTGGTTCTTGATATTATAGTTCTGGCGATAATTCTTGTTACGGTATTTTTGTCGGCAAAGCGGGGATTTGTAAGGGTTCTTATCGAACTGGTAGGTTTTGTTGCGGCTGTTTTCATTTCGTTTACAATAAGTACACCACTTGCTGATATGACTTATGATAAAATAATTGAGCCGCCGATAGTGGCGTCGGTCGGCGACGTTACCGGAGATTCGGTAGAGGAAACGGTAAACAGCGTATGGGACGCTCTTCCCGGCTTTGTGCAGAACAGCGCCGAAAGAATCGGCATTACCACCGAAAGTCTTAACGAGAGCATAAGCTCAAATATCGGGGACGGCGCCGAAAGCGCGGTCAAAAACGCCTCGCAGGAGCTTATAAAGCCGCTTGTGACAAAGCCGATAGCGCTTATTTATATAGTTATATCGGTCATAATACTGCTCTTTGTCGTCAAAATCCTCGCGAAGGTTGTCAACAAAATGTTTTCGTTCAGCCTCGTGGGAACGGCAAACCGGGTTCTCGGAGGAATTGTAGGTATACCGAAGGGCATAATAATGGCTATGGTCTTCTGTCTTGTTATCTCACTTATAGTTTCCTTTACAACAAACGGATTTTTGATTTTCACCGACGAAGCAATGGAAAAATCCTGGTTTTTCTCGCATCTTTCCGTTAATTTGCTTTAAATATACGCTTCGCGCCGCTGGAAGCGTAAGCGCAGCCAATCTTAACGCGGCGGAATGGAGAACTGTATGAAACTTTGTTCAAAATGCAAAAAACGTCCGGCAGTGGTATTCCTGTCAGACGTATCAAACCCGAATGCCGAGCCGAACGGACTTTGCCTTGTTTGCGCTAAAGAATTAGGGATAAAGCCGATAGACGATATGCTGAAAAAAATGAATATTTCAGATGAGGATATCGAGCAGATGAGCGAGCAGTTTATGGATATAATGTCGCTTGACGGCGGCGATCCCGACGACGCGGAGCTCAATGAGGATACCTTTGATTTGGGCACCGCCCCCGCAATGCCGATGCTCAACAATATATTCGGCAATTTCGGCAGCAAGGCCGAAAAGGAGAAGAAGCAGGAGGGCGGCACCGCCGAGAAGGCGCCTAAGAAAAAGCGCCGCCGCTTTATGGAGCAATACTGCACGAATCTCACCGAAAAGGCGAAGGCGGGGCAGATAGATGTTATCGTAGGGCGTGAAAAGGAGCTTTACCGCACTATTCAGATACTATCGAGGAGAACCAAGAACAACCCGTGTCTTATAGGTGAACCGGGCGTCGGAAAGACTGCAATAGCCGAGGGACTAGCGCTTAAAATCGCGAACGGCGACGCTCCTGCGAGACTGCTTGACAAGGAAATATATCTGCTTGACCTTACGGGGCTTGTAGCCGGCACCCAGTTCAGGGGACAGTTTGAGAGCCGTGTCAAGGGTCTTGTGGAGGAAGTAAAGAACGCCGGCAATATAATACTGTTTATAGACGAGATCCACAATCTTGTCGGTGCCGGTGATTCCGCCGATGGCTCGATGAACGCCGCTAATATTTTAAAGCCTGCCCTTTCAAGAGGTGAAATACAGGTTATAGGCGCGACCACATTCAGGGAGTACCGCAAGTATATAGAAAAGGACGCCGCCCTTGAACGCCGCTTCCAGCCGGTTACGGTTGAAGAACCGTCGATAGCCGACGCCGAAAAGGTGCTTCTTGGCGTAAAGGGCTATTACGAGGGCTTTCACGGGGTAAAGATACCAGACGATATAGTAAAAAAGGCGGTTCTGCTTTCCGAAAGATATGTCACCGACCGTTACCTGCCCGATAAGGCGATCGACCTGCTCGACGAGGCGTGCGCCTGCGCAAGCCTTGCTAATAAGGCTATTGACGAGCTTTATGTCGCAAATAAAAAAATAGCGGAATATTCCGTTGAGCTTGAAGAGCTTGAAAGCGACATCGAGAACCGTGATTATGAAAAGCAGGCTATGGTAAAGGCGGAGCTTGAAAAATACAAGAATATCGCCGCCGGACTTTATGAGCCGGCGTCCGACAATACCGTGACCGACGCTGATATAGCAAAGGTAATAGAGCTCTGGACCGGAATACCGGCGTCAAAGGTGCAGGAAAGCGACCTTAAAAAGCTGGCGGGACTTGAAGACGCGCTTAATAAGCGCATAATCGGTCAGGAGGAGGCGACAAGGCTTGTCGCGTCGGCCGTAAAGCGCTCAAGAGTGCATACGAGCAACCTGCACCGTCCTGCCTCGTTCATATTCGTGGGGCCTACGGGCGTGGGTAAAACGGCGCTTGTAAAGGTGCTGTCAGAGCAGCTTTTCGACACGCCCGAAACGCTTATCAGGCTTGATATGTCGGAGTTTATGGAAAAGCACTCGGTATCCCGCATTATAGGCGCGCCTCCCGGATACGTCGGTTACGACGAGGCGGGTCAGCTCACCGAAAAGGTGCGCAGAAAGCCTTATTCCGTGGTGCTGTTCGACGAGATAGAAAAGGCTCACCCCGATGTGCTTAACGTGCTTCTGCAGATACTTGACGACGGCAGAATCACCGACGCGCAGGGAAGAACGGTAAACTTTGAAAATACGATAATCGTTATGACCTCGAACGCCGGAAGCGACAGGAACGACAATCTTATGGGCTTCGGCAGGACGGTTGCCGACGCGTCACGCGAAAAGGCGATGAAGGCGCTTGAGGGCTTCCTGCGTCCGGAGTTTATCGCAAGGGTAGACGAAATAGTTGTATTCTCACCCCTTTCGCGCGAGTCACTCTGCAAAATCGCCGCGCTTATGCTTGATGAGCTTAAAGGTTCTCTTACAGAAAGGCTTATTGAGTTTTCTTATGATGAAAGCGTCTGCGGTTACCTTGCCGACAAATGCGGCGGCGGTAAACGCGGAGCGAGAGAGCTTAGAAATATTATAAGACGTGATATAGAAAACAAGCTTGTCGATATTATAGTAGACAGCGGAGAGGGAAGTATTAAAAAGCTTTCAGTCACCGCTGACAGGGAAATAAAAATCGATACTGTATTCGCGTAAAAAAAATGCCCTGCCTTATGGCAGGGCAGAATTTTAACCGGATTTTTATGCAAAGGTGATAACGGCGTCAACCGCCATAATAACCGCTAAAACTCCGCTTACAGTATAAAGCACCGGCCGCGGCATTTTTTCCGCGAGCTTTTCAAAAAGCGGCTGGAGCAGATACAGGAATACCATACCGCCTATGCCGAAGCGTATGCTCGGATTAAGAGCGATTCTGCCCTCAAAATTAAAGGCGTAATCCCTGTAATCCCAGAGCCATTCGCCCTTTACAGCCTCCATAATGTAGCTGCCAATAAGCTCGACTGCCGTGGCGATAAGCACTATACCTATAAATACCAGCACCGGAGTGACGGATATTTTGCCTATTGCTATGCGCCTGCGCTGAAGTCCGCCGAGCGAAAAAATAAGCAGCAGCGCGCCGAAACCGTATATTACGCAGTAGGGTCCGAATAAAACGCCCCTGTTTGAAAAGCCCCAGCGGTATACCACTACTTCAAGGAAGACCTCGTACAGCCAGCCTATCACCGAATAGAAAACAAAAAACAGAAAATATTTTGCCGCATTTTTTAACATTTTTCTCTCCTCCCATTTGATATATTAGCATATAAACCGGCGTTTGTCACTAACTTTATTATGATAACGTTAAATCGGGACAGAATATCATATATCAATTCATTTAAGGAAAGGAAGAAGCGTATAATGTGTACCGTAATAAGCCGTGAGGGCAGCCCTATGTATTTCGGGCGGAATATGGATATTGAGTGTTCTTTCGGAGAATCCGTGGTGATAACTCCGAGAGGATATAAACCGGCGTCAGGGCGGAAGATGCCTTTTATGCGTTATTCTGTGATAGGAATGGCAACTGTGAGCGAAGACTTTCCGCTTTATGCCGACGCGGTAAATGAGAAAGGACTTTGTATGGCAGGGCTGTATTTCCCGGGGAACGCTGTCTATGCCGACAGAGGCGGAAAATACGAGAAATCCATAGCAACATATGAGCTTATTCCGCTTATTCTTGGAAGCTGTGAAAATATAAGTCAGGCAAAAGAGCTGCTTTACGGTCTTACTATCACCGACGAGCCTTTCAATGAGAGAATGCCTGCCGCCGAACTTCACTGGATAATTTCAGATAAGACAGGAAGTATAACGGTAGAAAGCACAAAAGCCGGACTTTCGGTAGAGGATAATCCTTACGGTGTGCTTACCAATAATCCTCCTTTCCGGTTTCACTGTGAAAATGTGCGGCAGTATATTCATCTGTCACCGGAAAATCCCTCAAATAAGAACTGCGGGAATTTTGAACTGTCTGTATTCGGGCAGGGTATAGGCGCTTTTGGTCTGCCGGGAGATTTTTCGCCCGCTTCACGCTTTGTAAAAGCCTTTTTTTGTAAGACAAACAGTATATGGGGCGACAGCGAGGAGGAAAATGTCACTCATATGTTCCATCTTCTCGACGCCGTTGCCATGCCGCGCGGCGCGGTAACGACCGACAGCGGTAAGCCTGATATCACCACATATTCCTGCTGCATAAGCGCGGAAAAAGGAATCTATTATTTTAAAACCTACGAAAACAGCCGAATAAGTATGGCACGGCTTACAGACGAATGTATGACGGCAGCGCGTCTTACGGTTTTTCCGGTCGCTCATACCCAGAGCTTTTATGATGTAACCGGAAAAACAGTAAATTTAAAATGATGAAATAAAGAAAAACCGATTGCTCCGCAAAAGCGGAACAACCGGTTTTGTGTTGTTTTATAAAGGAGGAATTATTCCTCTGTGCCGTAGAGCTTAACCAGCTTTTCGAGGTGAGCGCGGCGGGCCTTTGCAGTCTCGGCGGCCTTGTCGAAGAGCTTTTCTGCGCGCTCGGGGAAGGAACGTGTAAGTGATGAGTAACGAGCCTCTCCCATAATGAAGTCCTTGTAGTCCGCGGTAGCCGGCTTGCTGTCAAGCGCGAACGGGTTCTTGCCCTCCGCCTTGAGAGCCGGATTGTAACGGAACATATCCCAGTATCCGCAGTCAACAGCCTTCTTCATTTCCTTCTGGCAGTTGACCATTCCGCCCTTGATTGAGTGCATCTCGCAGGGGGCGTAGCCGATGATGAGGGACGGGCCGTTGTAAGCCTCTGCCTCTTTTATAGCCTTGAGGGTCTGGTTCATATCAGCGCCCATAGCTATCTGGGCAACATAGATGTAGCCATAGGACATAGCAATTTCAGCAAGGCTCTTCTTGGCGATCGCCTTACCGGCAGCTGCAAACTGAGCAACCTGACCGATATTGGAAGCCTTTGAAGCCTGTCCGCCGGTGTTGGAGTAAACCTCGGTATCGAATACCATGATGTTTACATCGTTGCCTTGAGCGAGTACATGGTCAACGCCGCCGAAGCCGATATCGTAAGCCCAGCCGTCGCCGCCGAAGATCCATATAGACTTCTTATTAAGGAACTCTTTGTTGTTGAGAACATCCTTGCAGAGGTCACAGTCGGCGCCCGCCTTTTCAATAGCGGCAACAAGCGCGTCGGCAGCGGCGGAGTTCTTCGCACCGTCATTAACGGTAGCAAGATATTCCTCACCGGCAGCCTTTACTTCGGCGCTTGCCTTGTCGGAAGCTACGATAGCCTCAACATCGCTTATAAGACGGTCACGTACAGCCTTCTGGCCGAGGTACATACCGTAGCCGTTCTCGGCGTTATCCTCAAACAGGGAGTTTGCCCATGCCGGACCCTGACCCTTGGCGTTTGTGGTGTACGGAGATGTAGCGGCAGGACCGCCCCAGATGGACGAGCAGCCGGTAGCGTTTGAAATATACATTCTGTCGCCGAAGAGCTGGGTAATGAGACGGGCGTAAGAGGTCTCCGCACAGCCCGCGCAGGAGCCTGAAAATTCAAGCAGCGGCTTCTTGAACTGTGAGGTGATGACGTTGGCGTCGGTCGCAACGTCCTTCTTCTCGGCAACCTTGGCAACACAGTAATCGAAGGAAGCCTGCTCGGCAAGCTGCGATTCCTGAGATACCATCTTGAGTGAGTTGGTCGGACATACGCCTACGCAGACGCCGCAGCCCATACAGTCAAGCGGAGAAACGGTAAGAGCGTATGTGTAATCTGTCTTGAGGAAGGGCTTCGGAGCCTTCTTGAGGGTGGCGGGAGCAGCCGCGACCTCTTCGGCGGTGAGCACGAAGGGACGGATTGTAGCGTGCGGGCAGACGAAAGCGCACTTGTTGCACTTCGCGCAGGTGTCCGGATTCCATTCGGGAACCATAACCGCAACGCCGCGCTTCTCATAAGCCGAAGCGCCCTGCTCAAATGTACCGTCGGCATGGTCCATGAATACCGATACCGGCAGTGAGTCGCCGTCCATAAGTCCTACCGGCTTCATGATATTGTCAACCATCTTGACGAGCTTCTCAGGGCCGGCCTCTTTAACGGTTTCATTGCTGTCGACAGCATCAGCCCAGTCAGCCGGAACGTCAATCTTTACATAAGCGGTAGCGCCGGCGTCGATAGCCTTCTCGTTCATCTCGACTATCTCTTTGCCCTTTTTCATGAACTTCTGGGCCTTCTCCTTCATATAACCGATAGCCTCAGCCTCGGGGAGAACCTTGGAAAGTGAGAAGAAAGCGGACTGGAGAACGGTGTTTGTGCGCTTGCCCAGACCGATTTCGGCGGCAAGGTCGATAGCGTTGACCGTGTAAAGCTGAATGTTGTTCTTTGCAATGTAGCGCTTGGCCTCAGCCGGCATATGACGGTTGAGCTCCTCGGCGTTCCACTGGCAGTTGATAAGGAATACACCGCCCGGCTTTACGTCGTTTACCATCTTGTAGCCCTTGATTACATAGGAGGGGTTGTGGCAGGCGACGAAGTCAGCCTTGTTGATGTAGTAGGGGCTCTTTATCGGCTTGTCACCGAAGCGCAGGTGAGAAATGGTGATACCGCCGGTCTTCTTTGAGTCATACTGGAAGTAAGCCTGAACGTACTTGTCGGTATGGTCGCCGATTATCTTTATGGAGTCCTTGTTGGCTCCGACGGTTCCGTCTCCGCCGAGACCCCAGAACTTGCACTCGATTGTGCCCTCGGCAGCGGTGTTCGGAGCCGGCTCCTCGGGGAGTGAAAGCTCAGTTACATCGTCGGTAATGCCGATGGTGAAGTTGTGCTTCGGAGCTTCCTTGTCAAGCTCCTTGTAAACAGCGAAAATGCTTGAAGGCGGAGTGTCCTTTGAGCCTAAGCCGTAGCGTCCGCCGATAACGGTGTCAATCTTTCTGCCGGTAGACGCGAGAGCGGCAACGACATCAAGATAAAGCGGCTCGCCTAAAGCGCCCGGCTCCTTTGTCCTGTCAAGTACGGCGATCTTCTTTACGGTAGCCGGAATGGCGGCCTCAAGCCTGTCCGCACAGAAAGGACGGTAAAGACGTACTTTAACTACGCCGACCTTTTCGCCCTTGGCGATAAGGTAATCAATAACCTCCTCGATAACATCGCAGACAGAACCCATGGCGATGATTATCTTCTCGGCGTCAGGTGCGCCATAGTAGTTGAAGAGCTTGTAATCGGTGCCTATTTTGCTGTTGATCTTGTCCATATATTTCTCAACAATGGCGGGAACAGCGTCATAGTACTTATTGCAGGCCTCACGGTGCTGGAAGAAAATATCTCCGTTCTCGTGTGAGCCGCGCATTACGGGGTGCTCAGGATTGAGCGCACGCTTTCTGAACGCGTCAACAGCGTCCATATCGCACATTTCCTTAAGATCCTCGTAATCCCATACCTGAATCTTCTGGATCTCGTGAGAGGTACGGAAACCGTCAAAGAAATTGATGAACGGAACTCTGCCCTCGATCGCGGCGAGGTGAGCTACCGGACCCAAGTCCATAACTTCCTGCGTGTTGGTCTCTGCGAGCATCGCGAAACCGGTCTGACGGCAGGCGTAAACGTCTGAATGGTCACCGAAGATGTTGAGCGCGTGTGAAGCTACGCAGCGCGCCGAAACATGGAAAACGCAGGGAAGCAGCTCGCCCGCGATTTTGTACATATTCGGTATCATAAGTAAAAGTCCCTGAGAAGCGGTGAAGGTGGTGGTAAGCGCACCGGCGTTTAACGAACCGTGCACGGTACCAGCGGCACCCGCCTCAGACTGCATTTCGGCAACATTTACCGTTGTGCCGAAAATGTTTTTAAGTCCCTGTGCAGACCACTGATCAACATAGTCAGCCATAGGACTGGACGGGGTAATCGGATATATTCCTGCTACTTCCGTAAACGCATAGGCAACATGTGCCGCGGCGTTGTTGCCGTCCATGGTCTTGAATTTTCTGGCCATTGAAAATTCCTCCTGTAATAAATTTAATGAGACATTCTCATACATCGTATATAATAACACTTTTTTCGCGCTGTGTAAAGGTTGAAACTTACAAAATCTTGTTTCCAAAATAAGAAAATCTTTCGCAACAAGCAATAAAATTTTTTTAAAATTAAAAAATTAAAAAAAATACTTGACAAATGCTTTGACGGGTGCTATAATAACCAAGCTGTCAGTAAGACAGACACACAAGTTGGTGTTGATTGCGGCGAGGGTCCACCTGTTCCCATACCGAACACAGAAGTTAAGCTCGCACGGCGCTTACGATACTTGGCGGGAAGCTGCCCGGGAAAATAAGTAGATGCCAACACAAAGCCCTGCACACAGTGCAGGGCTTTGTCTTTCGATACCGATTACTCTTAATGAATTTTTATCCGTGATGTTTATATAAGATGTAAAACAGCCTGCCGCGTCAGCGCGGCAGGCTGTTTATGTATTCAGTGAGCTCCTTGAAACCGCCCTGCGGATATTTTGAGATATCCTTGCCGTTTTTGTTTATAAGACAGTCGGTAAGCAGAAAAATCTTTATTCCGAGAGTTTCCGCCGGAGTGTCCTCGTCGGCGTCGTTGCCGACCATAAGGCATTCCTCCGCCTTAAGACCGGTTTTATCGAGTATTTCCTTAAAATAAGCCGGATTGGGCTTGCAGAAATGAGAGTTCTCATAGGTGGTATAATACTCAAAATCGTCCTTATCAAGCCCCGCCCAGCGTATGCGGCTCTCGGTCGCGACAGCCGGAAATATCGGGTTTGTGGCGAGCAGGACGCGAAAACCCTGACTTTTAAGCGAACGCACGGTCTCTGCGGCTTCATCGGTAAATCCACAGTCGGACGCTACCTGCTGAAATTCGTTGCGGTAGTATTCGTCGAAAACCGGCTTGTCGTCAAGCGCTTTTTCCCCGAAAATGCCCGCGAAGCATTTCCAGAACGCCTCCTCGTTTGTACAGGAGCCGTTGTTTTTCACCATGGCGGCAGTACCTGCCCATACGCCGTCTATCACCTTTTCCGGAGCGTAGCCGAGGGGCGCCACTTTTTTTACAAGTCTGCCGAAATAGCCTTTCACGAAATTATCCTGATCCATAGGCAGCAAAGTGCCGTCCAGGTCAAAGAGTATATTTTTTATCACAAATCATCACCGCATACTATTTTATCATTATTCAAAAACTTGTCAAGAAAATATATTTTCAAGGTATAATTTTCCTTATGAACGGCAACAATACATTTGAGGTGATGAAAATGCAGCTTACACAAAAAGAAACTGCTCTATTAAAGGAACTGAAGGGTCAGGAAAAGCTCTGCGCCGAGAAATACGAAAAGTATTCCGAGGCGGCGAGAGACCCGCAGCTCAAAGATTTGTTCTCGCGCATAGCCGCCGTGGAAAGGGGACATATTTCGACCCTTGCTGCCATCGAAAACGGCACGGCTCCTCAGCCGGGAAGCGGATCTCAGCCGGCTCCGACTTTTACGGCGACCTATCAGTTAGCTGAAACAGAGGACAAAAAGAATGACTGTTATCTTTGCACTGACGCGCTCGCGACCGAAAAACACGCTTCGGGACTTTACGACACCTGCGTTTTTGAATTCACGCAGAATCAGCTGCGCGCCGCACTCAATCATATTCAGACCGAGGAGCAGGGCCACGGAAAAATGATATACGATTATATGTCGGCTAACGCGATGTACGGCTGAGTTTTTGCACACTGTATTCCGCAGGTACTTTTATATATGCTTTTCAACCCGCTTAATTGGCGGTTTTTCGTTCACAAGCGGCTTTTCCGACGCGACTGCCGCCGGAAAAACAAAACGCGGCTTTCCGCCGCAGAAAATTGAATTTGAGGTTTACCGGCAGACTGAAATCCGCGGCACACGAGTATACTCGCGTGCCGTGGATTTGCTTTTCGAAAAATAATTCATATCAAAAAAGAAGGGCATACGCGCTGCGCGCCTGTTTTGAACGCTGCGCGTCTAAGCGTCCAGCTCTTTCAGGCGTTTAAGAATCTCCGGAATAACACCCTGCTGAATCAAATCCGGCACAATTCCCGGTATAAAGGTATTTTGCAGCACAAAAGCAGAAAGACATACAAGAGCTTCCTCCGATGTCATAGAGGGTGCGTCGGCTTTAAGTGATGATTTGCTTGCCAATATGCGTTCTCCCATGGCTTCCATGGCGTTAGGATTCATAAATTCTGATTGCGCGAATTTTTCGGAGAATTCTTCTGCTTTTTTCTGAAGCTCGGTCTCGCTTATGTCGTTTTTCTCAAAAAAGTCAAGATACGATGTAATAGATTCGTACATTTTTCACACCTCCTTTTTGAATTATAGCATTATATAAACGTTCAGTCAAGCAGTTTTTGGCAAATAAAAAGATATGTGACGTCAGAGGCCCTCGATATTGCGGCAGACAACTGATTTTTTACTTGAATGATACGTCAGGAGCAGTTATAATAGAAATATTCACAGTTTGTTTAATAATTGAGTAAATTTGTCTGATATCATTAACATTGCTTAATGGCGGGGTATCTGCCTTGACTCATGCAGACAGTGAAATTATTATCATGGAGGAATACAAATGATTGAAGTTACCGGACTCAGCAAGCGGTACGGTACTCACCTTGCGGTCAAAGATGTCAGCTTTAGCATCGAAAAGGGTGAGGTAATCGGCTTCTTAGGACCTAACGGCGCCGGAAAATCCACCATAATGAATATCCTTACCGGATATCTTTCCCTTACTCAGGGCAAGGTGGTTATCGACGGCTACGATATTACGGAATATCCGGAGGACGCGAAGCGCCGCATCGGGTATCTGCCTGAAATACCGCCGCTGTATATAGATATGAAGGTGAGGGAATACCTGAATTTCATATATGACCTGAAAAAGGTGAAATTTCCGAAAAAGCCGCATATTGACGAGATATTAAGGCTTGTAAAGATAGAAAATGTACAGAACAGGCTTATAAAGAATCTTTCAAAGGGCTACCGGCAGAGAGTCGGCTTCGCGCAGGCGCTTATAGGAAATCCGGACGTGCTCATACTTGACGAGCCGACGGTCGGCCTTGACCCGAAGCAGATAATAGAGATACGCAATCTTATCGCAAGGCTCGGAAGGAACCATACGATAATCCTTTCCTCGCATATACTGTCCGAGATACAGGCGGTTTGTAAGCGTGTAATCATTATAAACAGGGGACAGATAATAGCGGACGATACACCCGACGCCCTTTCGGAGAAGCTGTCAAGCGATCATTCGCTTGTGGCGCGCGTAATATGCGCGGAGCAGGATATGCTTGACGCGCTGAAAACGGTCAAAGGCGTAAAATCCGTCACCTCGCTCGGCTGCAAGGAGACAGGCTCTTACGATTTCCTTGTTGAGCCGCAGCCGGGAGTGGATATACGCGGCGAGGTATCAAAGCGCGTAGCGGCGAGAGGCAGAACGCTTCTGTCACTCACAAGCAACAGGGTATCGCTTGAGCAGATATTCCTGCGCCTTACAGAGGTTGCCGACAATGACGAGGCGAAGCGTCTGCTCGGTATAGAAGACAGGCAGGAAGACGAACCCGTAAGCCTTGAAATGACCGACGGGGATACCGTCACCGTGAAAACCGGAAAAGACAAAGGGGAGGACGAAGAATAATGAGCGCGGTTTTTAAAAGGGAGTTCCGCTCCTATTTTTCAACACCGATAGGCTTTATAGTTTTAGCGGCGTTTTATTTCTTTTTGGGACTTTATTTCTCACTTATATACAGCTACGGCAGTCCTGATATAGCGACCGTCATAGTCGCGATGTCTACCGTAATAGTATTCGCGATGCCGATACTCACAATGAGACTGATGAGCGAGGATCGCCGTCAGAAGGTGGATCAGGCGCTGCTTACCGCGCCGGTAAGCCTCACCTCTATAGTGCTGGGCAAGTTTTTCGCGGCGCTCGCGGTTTTTGCCATAGGATTTGCTCCCACGCTTGTTTTTGAGATAATAGTGGCTTCGTATGTTACGGTAAATATAATGTCCTATATTTACGCTCTGTTCGGTATGCTGCTGCTCGGCAGCGCCCTTATCGCGATAGGAATGTTCATTTCTTCCCTTACCGAGAGCGCGGTTATTTCGGCTATACTTACACTTGTAATAAACATACTTGTTCTTTATATGTCCAGCTTCGCGAGTATGGTTTCGGTTTCGTGGATAGCCACAATAATAGAAAAAGCGGCGTTTATTACCGCGTTTGAGAACTTCGGTCAGAATATTTTTTCTGTTGCCGATGTAGTGTATTTCGTGAGCATCAGCGCCGCATTCCTTTTCCTGTGCGTGCGTTCGCTTGACAAGAGAAGATGGGCGTAAGGAGGGAAAACGGAATGGACGAAAACAAGAACCTGAATGTCGGACAGCCTGAGGAAAATCAGGTGTCTCCGGAGGAAGAAGCCGCCGCAGAGACCGCAGAGAACACCGAAGGAGCTTCAGATAACGCGGAAGCCACCGAAAAAGCGGATAAAAAGGATAAAAAGGCGAAAAAAGAGAAAAAAGAAAAGAAAGAGAAAAGGCAAAAGCCGAAAAAGCTCAGAAATCAGGCGCTTCTGCGCCGCGGAGGTTTTTCGATAGCTATTACCGCCGCCGTGCTTGCCGGAATTATTGTTGTAAACATACTCGTTTCCGCGCTTGCCGATCGTTTTGTGCTGGAATTTGATATGTCCACCGAAAAACAGAATTCCATGAGCGAGGAAAATATTGATTACCTGCGTGACCTTGAAACCGAGGTTGAGATAATAGTCTGCGCTACGCCTGAGGATTATGTGGGCGGTTATATGAGCTATCTTGCCCAGAATATGTACGGTGTATCTTCAGATGCGACGCAGTACTATGACCAGACCATAAAGCTGCTTGACAAATATCCTGCCTACAACAGCAAAATTTCGCTGCGCTATGTTGATACGCAGAGCTCTGAGTTCAATGAGATAACCTCGACCTACTCAAATGAGCAGCTTAATTACGGCGATATAATAGTTTCCTGCGAAAAGAACGGAAGCCGGCATTATAAGGTAGTCGGATTTGACGATATTTACAATCTGTCAGAGGACAGCACTTATGCCGCATACGGCTATACTATGAATACGGTAAGCGGCAACAATGTGGAAACCGCCGTTACCAGCGCGATAGCCTATGTTGCAAGCGACAAGGAAAAGAAGGTCGCTATACTTACCGGACACTCAAAGAACGATTACACTTCCGATTATCAGACGCTTCTCAAGGCCAACAACTATGAGATAGATGTTATTTCGGACAGCATGGTAAGCGAAATATCAAGCGACTATGACGCGGTCATAATCCCCGGCCCCACCACCGACTTTATGGGAACCGAGCTTGATGCCATATCCGAATTTCTCGAGAATGACGGGAAGCTCGGAAAGGGACTGATATTCTTTGCGGATACCTCGGCTCCCTATCTCACAAACCTTTATGATTTTCTTGAGCAGTGGGGAATAGCCGTCGGTGAGGGAATACTCTTTGAGACCAATTCACAGAATTATATGCCTGACGATCCGACTACTCTCGGCTCATATCCTGCGACATCTGACGATGATATAGTAAGCGGAATGAACCTGTTTATCACGGGATACAATATACCGCTTACCGCCGCGTTTGATTCGCAGAACTCAATAACCGTCACCACTCTCGCGGCAACTCCCGAATCTGTTGTCGCGGCGCCGGTAGGCACCACAGCCGGCTGGACCGGAGCGGACGATTATACGCAGCAGAGCTATTCCACTGTTATTCAGGCGGATTTTTCAGAGTACAATGACGATAACGAGCTTATATCGAGCTATGTTATGGCGTTCAGCAGTATAGAGTTCCTTCAGTCTGCGTATAACGAGCAGTCAGCTGTTTCCAACAAGAATATGACCCTTGCCGCCGCCGAGCGTGCCGTAGGCGCTGAGGATACCGGTATTTCGTTTGTATCAAAGACCATAACAAACGAGAGCTTTGCCGACTCTGTGACCCAGTCCTCGGCGAGCGCAATGCGTATAATATTTATGTTTATACTTCCGATTGCCTGCATCGCAGTTGGTATTTATATCTTTATTAGGAGAAAGAATGCGTAATGAGTGATTTTCCCGAAAAGGACGGCACTGTAAACGATGAGCAGGAGCCCGTTTCGCAGACCGGAGCGGACGATGAGTTTTCCACAGTGTTTTCAGACCCGACCGAGCATAAAAACGCTTCAGGGAAGCAGAGAAAAAAGCTGCTGCCGGTAATAATAGCCGCGGTGCTTGCCGTGGCGGTGCTTGCCGGCGGAACCGTGGCCGTGGTAAAGCTCATTCCCGAAAGGGAGGACGAAAGCTCTGTCCCGACCATTGAGACAATAACCGTGCTTGAACTCGATTCCGATGATTTCAAGACCGTTACCGTGACAAACGAAAACGGCACATTCAAGCTTTATGCCGAGGCAGAGGAACCCGAAGAAACCGATGACAGCTCGTCTTCGGACACCTCAAGCACCGACCCTGATATCAACTGGTATCTTGACGGTTACGGGAAAGACGTGATAGACACGTATTCAACCGGATATATAGCCGGCTATGCCGCCTCGCTTGAGGCTACACGCGAGATAACCGAGAAAACCGCCGCCGAATGCGGACTTGATAATCCTAAAGTCAAAGCCGATGTCGTAAAGAACGATGGCAGCGAGTTTTCGATACTTGTGGGCGACGATTCGCCCGACAATACCGGAATATACGTAAAGCTGTCGACTGACGATAAAATATATATCGCTGACAGCACCGTGAGGGATAATTTCACGTTTGACGCTTTAAGCCTTGCCGCAACCGATTCAATACCGGGCATAGAGGTTACCGACGATATGGACGATTATGTTGATGACAATGACGCTCTGATTTCGTTTGACACCATAACCCTGTCCGGCGAAAATTATCCGGAAACGGTGATACTCGCACCCAATACGGACGAAAACCTTTCGACCTACGCCGCTTATATGACGCTGGCTCCCACAAAGCGCATAGCTGAGAATGTGGACGGTATTTTCAATCTTTTCAAGAGCGGGGTTTCGGTGTCCGGAGCGTATTCGTTCGATACCTCGGAGTCGGAACGGGCCAAGTTCGGACTTGACAAGCCGGATCTTAAAGCTGAAATAAAAATAGGCGATTTTACACAGAGCTATTACTTCAAGCAGCAGGATGACGGCGATTATGCCGTATGGTACGAGGGATGTCCGCTTATAAAGAAGGTTTCGGCTTCAAGCATTACGTTTATAGATTATAAGACGACCGATTACTACGCTTCATGGGTCTGCCTGCAGTCTATAAACGAGCTGTCGAACTTCACGATTAAGACGCCCGAGAAGACATACAGCTTCGATATTGTGTACGACGATGACGAGGATGCGGAGGAAACCTATGTAATTACCGTTGACGGCGAAAAGCTGGTTGCCTCCAACTTCCAGGATTTCTATCAGGAATGTATCTCTCTCTCCTGCACCGATTTTACTATTGATGATGTTTCGGGCGAGCCGCAGATGTCGATAATCTTTACCTATTCGGATACCGGAAGGGATAAGACAACGGTCGATTTCAGAAAAGCGAGCGAGACAAAATACCAGTATAATATAGACGGTATTGAGATGGGCAAGATAAATTCTTCCGACCTTAACCGTATGCTGAGATATGTCGAAAAGGTTGCAGCCGGAGAAAGCATAAATTAAAGGTTGACAAAACCGGATTTATGGTTTAAAATATGAAAGCAGTAAGGGCTGTGCTCACCGCAAGGGGGCGCAGCCCGATTTGTTGTGTAAAAAACATATTTAAGGAGATTTGAAATGTCTGTCAAATACGATGTCGCGATAATCGGCGGCGGTATAGGCGGTCTCATGGCGGCTTACCGTCTGCACAAAAATATCCCGGGAATAAAAACGGTTATAACCGAAAGGGGAAACACCCTTGAAAACAGGCACTGTCCGGCGGGTAAGAACAACACCTGCGTGCACTGCAAGCATTGCTCTATAACAAGCGGCTTTGCCGGAGCCGGCGCTTTTTCGGACGGTAAATTCAACCTCGGCACTGCATACGGCGGCACTCTCGGCGAGGAATTAGGCGACGATACCGCGAACAGGTATATAAACGAGGTTGACGAGGTGCTTAAAACCTACTGCACTTCGGGAGAGCCTAAGGTTTATATGTCAAACGAGGAGCTTAAGCTCAAATGCCTCCAGAATAACCTGCGGCTGCTCGATATGAACGTAAAGCACCTCGGAACCGATAAAAACTATCTTACAATGCAGAATCTCATAAAAGCTCTCGGCGAAATGGGCACCGACCTGCTTGCCTTTTACGACTGCGATAAGATAGAAAAGACGGGGGACGGCTATCTGCTGCGCTACAAGAACGGCGAAACGATAGAGGCGGATAAAATCATAATCGCCACAGGGCGCGGCGGCGCGAACTTTGTTGCCGATTTCTGCCGCGATTTCGGCGTAAAGACCCGCTCAAATTATGTTGATATCGGCGTAAGGGTGGAAATGAAGGATATAATCTGGAAGGAATTTTCCGACCGTATCTACGAGCCGAAAATCCTTTACAAGACCAAGACCTTCGAGGACCGCTGCCGTATGTTCTGCTTCAATAAGGGCGGTCTTGTATCAGCCGAAAACAACCACGGAATCATAACCGCGAACGGCCACTCCTTCGCCGACCCAGACAGGAAGACCGAAAACTGCAACTTCGCTATACTTTCAAGCATCAGGTTTACCGAGCCGTTCAATCAGCCGACCGAGTACGCTGAGAGCATCTCAAGGCTTGCCAATATGATAGGCAAGGGCAATGTGCTTGTCCAGCGCTTCGGCGACCTTATACGGGGAAGGCGTACAAACGAGCACCGTCTCGGTCAGAATACCGTTATTCCGACGCTTAAGGCGACCGCCGGAGATATTTCGCTGGTGCTGCCGCACAGAATACTTACAAATATAATTGAGACCATTTACGCGCTCGACCGAGTAGCGCCCGGTACCGCGAACGACGATACGCTGCTTTACGGCTGCGAGAGCAAGTATTATTCAATCCGTCCGGTCTTTTTGAACGATAAATTCGAGCTTGTCGATAACGTCTATATTATAGGCGACGGAAGCGGTATCTGCCGCGGACTTTCGCAGTCGGGAGCTATGGGAATTTACGTCGCGGACTGCATAGCAGGAGTGTAATACGCAGAACTCAGTCAATGTCCTTACCGCCCGAAAATCGGGCGGTATTGTTGTTTTTCGACAATTTGTGACCGCGCTTATTTTTCAAATTGTAACTATGACCAAAAATGCAAAAACAGAATCTCTTTTGTTGACTTTAATGCCGTGATGTGATAGGATAACAGTATAATGTAAACAGTAAATGCCAATATATTTGGATATGCACGGCCCAAATTTTTCAGCCGCATGCCTTGGAACAGCGGATATTGGTTTTCAGCCGCGTTTTGAAGCTGCGGGTTTTCCGCTCTTGAGTAAGCGTAGGTATCAGCTTACAGACTTAAATTATTAAGTCTGTTTTTTGTTTTAATATGAAGGAGTCTGTAATAGATGAAAGCTCTTGAGGAAAAGATATTAAAAGAGGGAAAAGTCCTTCCCGGCAATATTTTAAAGGTCGGCTCTTTTCTCAATCATCAGCTTGATGTGGATTTCATCATGGAGATGGGCAGAGAGATTGCGAGGCTGTTTGAGAACAGCGGAGTAACCAAAATACTCACTATTGAGACTTCGGGTATAGCTATCGCAGTAGGCGCCGCGGCGGCTATGCATATTCCTGTTGTATTTGCAAAAAAGAATAAGACCAGTAATATTTCCGGCGATGTTTATAAAACCGTTGTGCATTCCTATACCCACGGGACCGATTATACGGTCGTTGTGGAGAAGGATTATCTGAAAAAGGGCGACAATATTCTTATTGTCGATGATTTTCTTGCGAACGGTAAGGCTCTCGCCGGACTTTTTGATATTATCTCTCAGTCGGGTGCCTCGGCGGCGGGCGCGGCGTGCGCTATTGAAAAAGGCTTCCAGCGCGGCGGCGACCAGCTCAGGGCGGAGGGTATAAGAGTCGAATCCCTCGCCATAATAGACAGTATGGAGGACGGCAATATCGTCTTCCGTGCTCAGTAAAAACGGATATTTGCGGCAATACCGCTTATCATATTTTTTTTTGGAGGAAGAAGAATTATGAAAAAACTTACAGCTGTGCTGCTTTGTCTTGCGATGCTTTTCGCTTTCGCGGGCTGCGGCAGTGCAAAAACCGGCTCTGACGCCAGTGACGGTGAGACTCTCAAGGTAGGCTTTATCTATCTGCACGACGAGAACTCAACCTATGACAAGAACTTCATCGATGCCGCGAAGGCCGCCTGCGATAAGATGGGCGTTGAGTATGTCGAGAAGAAGAACATTCCTGAGAGCAGCGAATGCACCGAGGCCGCTCTTGACCTTGCCGATCGCGGCTGCGATCTTATATTCGCAGATTCCTTCGGTCATGAGACTTTCCTTGCTCAGGCCGCAGAGGAATATCCGGAAGTAATGTTCTGCCATGCTACCGGTACCACCGCGCACACATCTGATCTCAAGAACTTCCACAACGCTTTCGCTTCTATCTATGAGGGACGTTACCTTGCCGGTGTTGCCGCGGGAATGAAGCTCAACGAAATGATAGAGAGCGGCAAAATCACCGCTGACAAGGCTAAAATGGGTTATGTAGGCGCATTCACATATGCTGAGGTTATCTCCGGATATACTTCATTCTATCTCGGCGCCAAGTCGGTATGCCCCTCTGTTACAATGGAGGTTCAGTTTACCGGAAGCTGGTATGACGAGACTGCTGAGAAGGAAGCTGCTACAAGTCTTATAAACAACGGCTGCGTTCTTATAAGCCAGCACGCCGACTCAATGGGCGCTCCGACCGCCTGCGAGAACGCAAACGTTCCGAATGTTTCCTACAACGGCAGCACTGTTGAGGCATGCCCGAACACCTTTATCATTTCCTCACGCATCAACTGGGAGCCTTATTTTGAGTATATCATCGGCTGCGTAAAGGACGGCAAGGAGATAGACAAGGACTGGACAGGCACTCTTGCTACCGGTTCTGTTGTTATCACCGACGTCAATGAGAAGGCTGCCGCTGCCGGCACCGCCGAAAAGCTCGAGGAAGTAAAGGGCAAGCTCGAGGACGGTTCTCTCCATGTATTCGATGTCTCAACCTTTACCGTTACCGTTAAGGACGATCTTAACAAGAACGCCAAGGTTGACGGTGACGGTCACCTGACCAGCTATATGGCCGATGTTGACACTGATGCTGACTACACTCCTGATACCGAAGCGGTTAAGGACGGATATTTCCATGAGTCCGAATACCGTTCAGCTCCGTATTTCGATATTCAGATAGACGGTATAACCCTTTCAAACACCAAATTCTGATAAACGGCTCTGATAAATCCGGGCGGGGCAATATTTTGCCCCGCCTCAAATCTTTTAAAGTTTAGGAAATTTCAAATCCGTAAAAATGCACTGCGGTATTATTCGGCAATTTATTTTTACGGATTTGGCAAACGGAAGGAGAAGAAGCATGAGCAACTGTCCGGCTATTGAACTGAAAAATATAACAAAAACCTTCGGCAGCGTTGTAGCCAACAGCAATGTCAACCTGTCGGTGAACCGCGGCGAGATACTGTCGGTTCTGGGTGAGAACGGCAGCGGAAAAACCACGCTTATGAATATGATAGCTGGTATTTACTTTCCGGACCACGGACAGATATTCATAGACGGTGAAGAGGTTGTAATACGCTCCCCTCGGGACGCGTTCAGCCACGGTATCGGAATGATTCATCAGCATTTCAAGCTGGTCGATGTTTTCAGCGCGGCGGAAAATATCGTTCTGGGTCTTAAGGAAGAGGAGCACTATAATATCCGCCGTTCGGCCGCTAAAATCAAGGAGATAAGCGAGCAGTACGGCTTTGAGATAGACCCGAATAAAAAAATATACGAAATGTCGGTTTCCGAGAAGCAGACGGTAGAGATAATCAAGGTGCTTTACAGAGGCGCGGATATACTTATACTTGACGAGCCTACCGCGGTGCTTACCCCGCAGGAGACCCAGAAGCTCTTTGCGGTGCTCCGCAGAATGAGGGACGACGGCAAGGCTATCATCATAATCACGCACAAGCTGCACGAGGTGCTTTCGCTGTCGGACAGGGTGGCGGTACTCAGAAAGGGTGAGTACATAGGTACGGTCGAGACTGCGTCGACAAATGAGTCTGAGCTTACCGAAATGATGGTGGGCAAAAAAATCTCGCTTGATATAGAAAGGACCGAGCCTGAAAACCCGCAGGAAAGGCTTGTGGTTAAAAATATCAACTGTATGAACCGCGAGGGCGTCAAGGTGCTTGACAACGTATCCTTTACCGCAAAGTCGGGAGAAATTCTCGGTATCGCGGGAATAGCCGGTTCAGGTCAGCGTGAGCTGCTTGAAGCGATTGCCGGACTTCAGCATATTGACAGCGGCGAGATAATCTACAATAACCCCAAAACCGGCAAGCAGGACGATTTGAGGGACAAAACCCCGCTTCAGATAAGGGAGCTCGGCGTAAGACTTTCCTTTGTGCCTGAGGACAGGCTTGGAATGGGTCTTGTCGGCAATATGGATATTATCGATAATATGATGTTAAGAAGCTACCGGAAAGGCAAGTCACCGTTTTTGCAGCGCAAGAAGCCGAAGCATTTGGCGGATGAGATAATCGAGCAGCTCGAGGTAGTGACTCCGAGCGCCACAACGCCTGTAAGAAGACTGTCGGGCGGAAATGTGCAGAAGGTGCTTGTGGGCAGGGAAATAGCCTCATCGCCTACCGTGCTTATGGCGGCGTATCCGGTAAGGGGACTTGATATTAACTCTTCGTATGTTATATACAATCTGCTTAACCGTCAGAAACAGAACGGTGTGGCGGTAATATTTGTCGGGGAGGACCTCGATGTTCTCACCGAGCTTTGCGACAGGATAATTGTAATCGGCTCGGGCAGGATAACCGGCACTCTTGACGGCAGAACCGCCACAAAGGAGCAGATAGGCTATCTTATGACCGCTTCATCAGCGGAAGAAAAGGAGGGCGGCGAAGCATGAAACAGGCTGAAAGGCATATAAGGGAACCGCTTTTCCATATCGCCAAGCGTGACGCGCTGGTATGGTGGGCGGCATGGCTGATAAGAATAGCTGCGGTCGCGGCTGCTCTTGTGGTTTGCGCTGTGGTTACGGTGATGATGACCGGCGAAAACCCGATAAAGGTTTACGCCACTATGATAGACGGCGCGATAGGTACCGAGCGCAGGATATGGAACCTGCTCCAGAGCCTTGCGATGCTGCTTTGCGTATCTCTGGGCGTTACTCCGGCGTTTAAAATGCGGTTCTGGAACATCGGGGCAGAGGGTCAGGTGCTTATAGGCGGCATGGCTACCGCTGCATGTATGATACTTTTCGGCGATAAGCTGCCTACCTTTCTTCTCCTGCCGGTGATAATAGTGGCAAGTATAGTCGCGGGAGCGGTATGGGGACTTATTCCGGCGCTTTTCAAGGCAAAATGGAATACCAATGAGACCCTCTTCACCCTTATGATGAATTATATAGCGATACAGCTTGTGTCGTATTTTTCGCTCCAGTGGTCGGTCCCGAAGGGCTCGGGTCAGATAGGCATAATCAACGGAGATACCCACGCGGGCTGGCTGCCGTCTATCGGCGGTCACGATTACCTTATAAATATACTGATAGTCGCGGTGCTTACCGTGGTTATGTATATTTACCTGAAGTACAGCAAGCACGGCTATGAAATATCGGTCGTCGGCGAGAGTGAAAACACCGCGAGATATATCGGCATCAATGTCAAAAAGGTAATAATCCGCACAATGCTCATATCAGGCGCCATCTGCGGTATAGCGGGTCTTCTGCTGGTCAGCGGAACAGACCATACAATAACGCGCGATACCGCCGCGGGACGAGGCTTTACAGCTATAATGGTTTCGTGGCTCGCGAAATTCAATCCGCTCTTTATGGTGCTTACCACACTGCTCATAGTTTTCCTGCAAAAGGGCGCTATCGAAATTTCGACTATTTTCGGGCTTAACGCCTCGTTCTCCGAGATAATTACCGGAATAATCATTTTCTTTATTATAGGAAGCGAGTTTTTCATCAATTATACCGTTAAATTCCGCGGTTCAGATAAAGGAGGTAAGGCATAATGTTGATTTCCTTTATTCAGCGCGCGGTTATGCAGGGCATACCGCTTCTGCTCGGCTCGACCGGAGAAATAATCACAGAAAAATCCGGAAACCTCAACCTCGGCATACCCGGAATAATGTATGTCGGCGGAATAAGCGGCGTTATCGGCGCCTTTATGTACGAGCAGTCAGTTCCCGACAAATCGGCGATAAACCCGTTTCTGGCGGTTTTTATACCGCTTATCTGCTGTATTATAGGCTCCCTTCTGATGGGTCTTATCTACGCTTTCCTTACCACCACGCTGCGCGCCAATCAGAATGTTACGGGTCTTGCGCTTACCACATTCGGCGTAGGCTTCGGTAACTTTTTCGGCGGCTCGCTTATCAAGCTCACCGGAAGCACACTGCCTTCGGTAACTCTTACCGCCACAAGCGATTGCTTCAGAAAAACACTTCCGTTCGCGGATAAGCTCGGCTGGTTCGGGGATATATTCCTGTCTTACAGCTTTCTGGCATACGCGGCGATAGTGATTGCCCTTATCGCTTCTTTTGTGCTTAACCGTACAAAGGTCGGCCTGCATCTGCGTGCAGTGGGCGAGAATCCCGCCACGGCAGATGCCGCGGGAATACGGGTAGGAAGGTATCAGTATATTGCCACCTGCATAGGCAGCGTCATAGCGGGTCTCGGAGGACTTTATTATGTTATGGACTACGCAAACGGCGTATGGTCGAACGATGCCTTCGGCGACCGCGGCTGGCTCGCGATAGCGCTGGTTATCTTTGCCGTTTGGAGACCGAATATAAGCATTTTCGGTTCTATACTTTTCGGCGGACTGTTTATTATCCACAACTATATTCCGAACCTTGCAGTCAGCACACAGGAGATTTTCAAAATGCTTCCGTATATCGTCACGATACTCGTTCTTATCATAGTGAGTATGCGTAAAAAGCGCGAAAATCAGCCTCCGGCGCATTTAGGTCTTTCATATTTCCGTGAGGAACGCTGAAAAAAATCTTACATTTTTCGACAGACTGTGTTATAATATCAGTGGTATTTTTTTGCTCCGGCATTTTATTGCCGGAGCTTTTTGTCGCTTTTAAGAAAAGAGGTTAATATTGTATAACAGGGGAGAAAAAATATTTTACGGACAGACCGGCGTATGCACGGTTGAGGACATTTCGGAAAAGGAGTTCAAAAAAGGGGAGCCGCAGCTTTATTATACTCTCCGTCCGCTTTATCGAAGCAATAATATAATTTATGCGCCTGTTGAAAATGCAAAGGTTTATATGCGCCGGCTTATAAGTTCAGATGAGGCAAAGCGGCTTATTGCGGGGATAAGCGCAATACAGGAGAAAGCGCAGACCGAGCTTGCCGGCGAGGAGGATTTCAGAGCCTGTATTGAAAGTCACAGCTGCGCGGAGCTGCTGGAGCTTGCTGCCGGAATTTACCGTATAAAGCGGGAAGCGAAAAAATCCGGTAAAAAAATCGGGTTCACATACGAAAAGTATATGAGCCGCGCTGAAGAGCTCGCTTTCGGTGAGCTTGCCGCGGCGCTCGGTGTTTCGCCGGAGGATATACCGGCTCTTCTGAGCAGTGAAGAAAAAATATGTAAAAAACACGACAAAAACTATTGACTAATCGGTGAGGTTGTGGTATTATAATTCTTGTCGTTGCGCGGGTGTAGTTCAATGGCTAGAATCCCAGCCTTCCAAGCTGGTCGTGTGGGTTCGATTCCCATCACCCGCTCCATTTGCGGGGTCTTGAGCTTCAAAGCTCCGGACCCTTTTTTGTTAACGGAGTATCATAAACACGCTGTTGAATTTAAAAATCTTTATTTAAAAATGTCTACGTAGCTCAGCTGGATAGAGCACTCGCCTCCTAAGAATATGTTTTGACATCCGCTTTTGGAGGAAAGGCGATTGACAATCTGTTCGTTTACAACTTAATATTATTATAGATTTTGGAAATGCCCCCTTAGTTAAATGGATATAATAAACCCCTCCTAAGAGGTAGTTCGTTCGAGTCTAAATTCTGCATACAACTGAATATTTTTCATAAAATGCCCCCTTAGTTAAATGGATATAACATACCCCTCCTAAGAATATGTTATAACGACCGCCATTTGAGGAAAAGTGATTGACAATGAGTTAATCTAAGCCTAAAATTGAATAGATTTTAAAGATGTTTCCGTAGCTCAGCTGGATAGAGCGACCGCCTCCTAAGCGGTAGGTCGGGTGTTCGAATCACCTCGGGAACGCCAAAAACTCCGCCGGAAAACCCAGTAAAATCAAGGGCACTGAAAAAGGTGTGTTTTTCATAAACGAAAGACATACCTTTTTTTCTTGCATGAGCAAAAATCAGGGATAATGCAGCCGAAAGCAAAAAATCCGGGCGATCAACCCGGAATTACTGCCGTAATTCTCTTCATGTTTACCACCATAGCGGTGAAATATGCCTGCAATCGCATAGCAACCAAGCCCGCAGAATCCGCTCTTCGGAATCCGTG
>CALWDJ010000012.1 GCA_944376655.1 uncultured Clostridia bacterium | reverse complement strand
CCTCATTTATGCCGCATAAGAGATGGGAAGTCGCCGGCTCCGATGTTGGATTTCTCCGCTCGGGCTTCGCCCTCTCTCCGCAATCCAACATCATTCTGCTACAAATCGTTACTTTTCTGTGAACTATTGCAGGTTGCTATTGCAATTTGCGAATATAAAGTTTTGAATGATTTACAGTAAAAGCATATGTTTTGAGGGATAAAAGTGTTGAAATATGATTGTCACATACATAGCGTCAATTCTGTTGACTCGGATCAGACCTTAGATATGATATGCAGCACAGCTATAAAAAAAGGAATTTCGGGTGTAACAGTTACCGATCATGCTGATATGTGGTATTATGCAGAAACGGACACCCTCAGCAGAATAAAGAGTTCAATCAGCGATACTTGCAAAGCAGCTGAAAAATACGGTGACAGACTAAGCGTCTTCTGCGGTATAGAGCTTTCAGAATATGACTATGACCCGCAAAAATCAGCTGAATTGCTTGAACTTACCGAATATGACGCAGTTTTAGGATCTGTACACTGTGTGGAGTTCGAAGGATTCCATGATGCTTATTCAAGAATTCCTTTCGGTCCTGACTTCAAGGATGAGGAGATTTATGCTTTTTTAGAAGAATACTTATTGTATATAAATCGTATGGTAGATAAATTTGATTTAGACATAGCAGCTCATCTTACATGCCCGTTGCGGTATATAAACGGTAAATACGGAAGAAATGCAGACATTATGAAATTTACGGATGAAATCACAGAGATTTTGCGAAAAATTATAAAAAGAGATATGGCTCTTGAAGTAAATACTTCCGGAATGAAAGGACAAAATGGTTATCTTATGCCTGATGAGCGTATTTTGAGCCTTTATAGGTCGCTCGGCGGGGAAAAAATCACCTTGGGAAGCGATGCACATATCACGCAAAACATTGGAAACAGCTTTAAAAGAGTTGTTGAGATTCTGAAAAGAATCGGTTTTAATGGATATTATTACTACAAAAAACGCAAGGGGATAAAGATCAATTTTTAATAAAGGATGTGAACCACATGATTGATGTTACGGCAATAGGGGAATATCTGATTGATTTTACTGAGTATGGCATAGGAGATGACGATAGCTGTCTCTTCTGGAAAAATGCAGGGGGAGCTCCGGCCAACCTTCTGGTTGCAGTTTCCCGTTTCGGAGGAAAAACTGCTTTTATAACTAAAGTGGGAAACGATATGCTCGGCGAATGGCTTGTTAGTATTTTAAAGCAAAACGGTGTTATGACTGAGGGAGTAGTACGTGACGAATATCATAATACTACGCTGGCGTTTGTCGAACTTGATAAGCATGGAGATCGCTCTTTCAGCTTTTGCAGGAAATTCGGTGCGGATATTTTTTTGACAGCTGCTGAAGTAAACACAGATCTGATAAAGCATTCAAAAATTTTTCACTTCGGTTCTCTTTCACTTACAGATGAACCGGCATTATCTGCTACAAAATATGCGCTTGAAGCTGCGGTCGAGGCTGGGTGTATTATTACTTTTGATCCTAATTACAGGTCAGCACTGTGGAATGATGAGCAAACCGCATTTGAAAAGATAAGACAGTATATTAAATATGTTCAGATTCTGAAGGTTTCGCATGAAGAAGCTCGGATAATTTGCGGAATAGAACAACCAGAAAAAGCTGCTGATAAAATCCTGCAAATGGGTCCTCAAATTGTCTTGGTGACCGACGGTGCAAACGGCGTGTACTTTGCTTCCGAAATCCTTTCGGGACATCTGCCGTCTTTCAGGGTAAAGACAGTAGATACTACCGGAGCAGGAGATATTTTTTTCGGAGTTTTCATAGCTTCGTTTCTGAAAGTAGGTAAGAAATGTGCAGCATTAACTCCGGAAGAACTTAAATGGTGTATCGAGCGATCTGTTAAGGCGGCGGGAATGAGTACTGCCAAAAAAGGAGCCATCAGGTCAATACCAAGTATGAAAGAGGTGGACGATTAATGAAAGCTCTTGTTTTTTTCGGCAAAAGAGATTTAAGACTGCAAGATGTTCAAATGCCGGAAATTAAAGATGATTACGTTTTAATTAAGGTGCATGCCTGCGGTGTATGCGGAACTGACGTTCATATTTTTGACGGTGATGAAGGCGCTGCGGCTACGCCGGCAGGTACTGTTCTGGGGCATGAGTTTTCCGGTGAAGTTGTGGCAGTCGGAAAAGATGTCACTGGTATCAGAACAGGCAGCAGGGTATGCGTTGATCCGAATGTACTTTGCGGTCACTGCGAAAACTGCCTTTCTGCAAGAGGACATTTTTGCGAAAATATTATCGGTATAGGGACAACAGTCAACGGAGGATTTGCTGAATATTGCTGCGTTCCGCAAAGTCAGGTTTATTCTTTTTCAGAAGAGCTTTCGTATGAAAAAGCTGCCATGACAGAGCCGGTTGCCTGTTGTCTTCACGGAATAGATATGTGTGGCATAAAAGCGGGTGATACGGTAGCAGTTTTGGGCGGAGGAATGATAGGGCTCATCATGGTTCAGCTCGCGAGACTGAAGGGAGCTGCAACAATTATTCTAAGTGAGCCTGTGGCTGAAAAAAGAGAACTTGGCGCAAAGCTTGGAGCAGATATTTTTGTTGATCCGACGAAGGAGGATATTGCACAGGTTGCCGAAAAACACGGCATAAAGCGTATATCCGCAGTAATTGAATGTGTTGGGAAGCCCGCAGTTATAGAGCAGGCAATTTCAATAGCCGGCAGAAAATCCGTTGTTATGATGTACGGACTCACAAAGCCGTCAGATATAATAACAGTAAAGCCTTTTGAGTTTTTTAAGAAAGAAATAATCCTTAAATCCTCATTCATAAACCCTTATACTCAGCGAAGGGCTTTAGATTTAATAAAATCAGGCAGATTAGATGTAAGTTCTATGTTATATAAAAAAATAACGCTGGAAGAACTTCCCGGAATTTTGTCAGATAATGTTGCACGAGCTATGGGAAAGTATATTGTGACTTTTGATTGAGACTTTAAATGGTATGCTCTGTCCATGTCAACTTGACAAAAATATTTTAATGTGATATATTTGTCTTAGGTATTATTGCAGTTTGACGGGGGGACGCAAATGGACAGCAAAGCAAATCTGAAAAAAACAAACCGCAGTAAAATATTGCATGCGATACGCGAATACGGGCAAATTTCAAAACGTAAGCTTCAGGAAGTTACAGGACTCAGCTGGAGTACAATTTCAATGCTTACTGCCGAACTTATCGATGAAGGTTTTCTGTGCGTTTTAAGTAAGCAGAATACCTTTGTTGGGAGACGTCCTGAAACTGTTGGAATTAACCAGAACAATAATATTTTTATAGGGATTGATGTCAACTGCTATGATTTTCGTGTTATTGTAACAGACCTATGCGGTTGCGTACTTCGCCGCAGAGTATTTAAGGATACCGTAATGGAGAAGGATACGATCATATCTCGACTTTTCTGTGCTGTTGACGCAATAATGAAAGATTATGACCAAGGGAGTATAAGAGCGATATCTTTTTCGGTTCAGGGGAGCGTTGATTTATCCGGCGGTGAGTCTGTATGCATTTACGATATAAAGGGCTGGAGAAATGTACGACTTGCGGAAATATTTTTTGAGAGATACCGACTTCCTGTTTTTGTTTTTCATGATGCTTTTTGTGCGCTTAAAGCAGAAATTTCATTAAATACGGCTGCTCGCGCCGCAAAAAGCGCTATTTTGATATATTATTCTCCGAAAGTAGGAATAAGCGCTCCGGTAATTTTAGACGGTAATATTTATACGGGCTTCAGCGGAAGGGCAGGAGAAATCGGGCGTATGATTATACCCGATGGTACAAATGAGGGAGTTATTCTTGAACGTACAATAACAGAAAGAACTGTATTTGACGAATATCATAAATATTTTCCACAAACTGAAAGTTTTGACGATTTGGCTGTTGCTGCTTTAAAAGGCGAAGAATCGGCAAAAGCGGAATTTGATCGTCTGGGATTTCGTATAGGAATTGCTGTGGCGAACTGTGTCAATCTTTTTGATCCCGAACTTGTTTTGCTTGGCGGAATGAGGGATTCTTATGCGAATCTGTATAAGGATTCAGTTATAAAAAATATAAAAAAGCATATCAACGGTGAAATACATATCGTTCTTTCTGATCAGGACGAAAATTATACTGCGATAGGAGCAGCTCTTATGGCAGTTGATAAGGTTATAGACAAATTTTATTAAATATTTTTAAGTTTATATATCGATAATCGATATAATTGTGACGTAAACATATAGATTATGATCAGAGTATTTATTATATTAAAGGAAACGGTGATAATTATGAAATTCAAGTATTTGGGAACGGCTGCAGCAGAGGGAATACCTGCACTTTTTTGTGAATGTGAAACCTGCGCGGAGGCGCGCAGACGCGGCGGCAGAGAAATACGCTCAAGATCGCAGGCGTTGATTGATGGAAAGCTCATGATAGATCTGAATGCCGATACATGGTATCATTCAATAAATTACGGTATTGATATGATGGATATAAAGGCTTTGTTTTTTACTCATACTCATGCCGATCATTTTTATCCGCAGGATCTGAGCTTACGGCGCAGATATTTTGCCAACCTCAAAAAAGGCGATAAACTTGAAATATACTGTTCACAGGAAGCGGCGAAAGAACTTGAAGAAAATAGTATAAACGATGAGGCTGAACATTATGGCTTTACGGTAAATGTTATTGAGCCGTTCAAGCCTTTTCATGCCGTCGGATATGAGGTAACAGCAGTTAAGGCGGAGCACGGCACTGATATGCCTCTTAATTTCATTATAAGTGACGGCAAGACGTCAATTCTTTATGCTCACGATACTGGAATATATAATCAGAGCACATTTGATTATATTAAGCAAAACGAGATACGGTTTGATTTTGTTTCGCTTGACTGTACCTTTGCATGTCAGAAAATATATAATAATGTTCATATGAATCTTGAAAATTGTATGATTATGCGGCAGAAGCTAATGGAATGCGGCGCGGCTGATAAAAATACTGATTTTTGCCTGAATCATTTTACTCATAATGCTGAAAATGTACTTTATAAGGAATTTTCGGAAAAAGCAGCAGAATACGGATTTGATGTTTCATATGACGGAAAAACCATAGTTATTTAAGTATTTTTTAAAAGCAGTTATGTGTTTGAAAATTACAATATCAGAGGAAGTATTAAGATGGAAAATTTAATGGAAACCGTACATAAAATGTCAGGTGTTTGTGAGTGTGGGGTGGACCATAAGACTGCTGTAAAAGATATAAGGATAGGCTCGCGTATCTCGGAAGAGCTGGGAGATATTCTCCGTGCTAACGAATTTGCCGAAAGACTGCTCATAGTGGGGGATAGGAAAACGGTGGCCGCTGCAGGAGCTTTTGAAAAAAGCTTGTCCGGCTACAGGAAGGAATATCATATTTTTGATGACCTTCGTGTGGCTGAAATGCGGCACGTGGAGCTTATAGAGGAGATAATAAGGGGTCGGGATATTTCTGTTCTGGCAATCGGAACTGGTTCGATACACGATCCGTGCCGCCTTGCCTGTGCAAGACAAGACAAAAAGCTTTGTCTGTTTGCGACGGCACCTTCGATGGACGGTTTTGCGTCATATAGTTCACCGATAGTTGATCAAGGCTTCAAGCAAAGCTATCCTGCTAAAAGTCCGGAGGTAATAATCGGAGACACAAGAATACTTGCAAAATCTCCGGTGGAACTCAAATCGGCCGGGTTCGGCGATATGATGGCAAAATATGTCGGTTTGTGTGATTGGAAAATATCATCTCTTCTTTCCGGAGAAATATACTGCCCTAAAGTGGCGTTGCTGACCAGGAATGCAGTAGATCGCCTGATAAATATGGCTGACAAAGTGACGCATGAAGATGAGGATACGGCAGGTGAAATTTTTGCATCGCTTATAAAAACCGGTCTTGGAATGAGTTTTACGCAAAATTCACGTCCGGCTTCAGGAAGTGAGCATATAATAGCTCATCTTATAGAGTGTCTTCAGCTGAAGGATGGTATTATACCGAACTATCATGGTGAGGATATAGGAGTTTGCACACTTGAAATGCTGGAATATTACAGAAAACTTACAAACCCCAAAACAATACATGCAAAGAAAGAAATGGTTGACTGGGATGATGTATATGCCTTTTACGGTGATATGGCTGATAATGTACGCATTTTGAACACTCCGGATACAATAACAGATCAGGTGACACCAGAAGATCTGGAAAAAAATTGGGCTGAAATAAGGAAAATAGTAAGAAGTGTCCCTTCTGCCGAAGAATGCCGTGCTGCCATGAATAAAGCGAAATGTAAGCTTACAGTCGAAGATATTGGAAAAGAACCTGAGTTTTTTCAAAATTGCGTAAAATATTCACCTTATATGAGACGCAGATTAACGCTTTTAAGACTAAAGGATATGATAATTTAATTTATATCGAATCATATTTTCGTTTAAATGATTTTAGTAAAATTAAAAACACCATAAATCACACAGTGCAGAATAATATAATGAAAGTGAGGAAAACGATATGGATTTTTTTATTTCCGGGATTACCGAAGACTATGCATTAAAGGTAGTGTTTAATCTTTTGCTTTCCGTAGTTTTAGGCGGCCTTATAGGAAATGAAAGGGAACGTCACGGCAGAGCGGCAGGTATGAGAACTCATATGATAGTGTGCCTTGGCGCCTCACTTACATCTATGATGAGTCTCTACATCAATGAGATACACGGAGCAACCGGAGATGTTTTCAGAATCTCGGCACAGGTTGTTTCGGGTATTGGATTTCTCGGAGCAGGCATGATTATTTTGAAAAACAACAGTGTAATAACAGGTCTTACTACGGCGGCGGGTATTTGGACAACAGGAATTATAGGCTTAGCGGTAGGTTACGGATTTTATATAGGTGCTGTGGGTGCGGCTTTATTGTGTCTTTCGGCAACTGCGTTGCTTTCAAAGCTCGAAAGGCGGAAGAAGTTATCCGCTGTGTTCTATATTGAGTGTGATAATATGTATGAAACAAACGCTTTGCTTGATAAAGTGCATGACAATCTGCAAAAGGAATTTACATACCGCATAGTACCTCCCAAAAGCGGAGCTTCAGATCATATCGGAATAGAATTGGCGTTGGTCAAACGCGATAATTCGGATCTCATAACGCTATTACAACTTGACGGAGTGGTATTTGTGGCGGAAGAATAGATGTAGTTGATTGTTTGGGTTAAGATTAAAAACCGATTTTTTGAATTTTATTATCTGACAAATTGCACAAATTATTTTTTATATAAAAATAATCGATGTTAAATTGATGTTAAAAAGTATGAAAAAATAGAATTTAATATTGACAAAATTTTATTAAATGTGTATACTGATTATAGTTCTTCAATATATCGATAATAAATATAATGGTGAAGCTTGCCAAAAATTCCAAGTTTGTTTTCTACTTTTAGACTGAGAAATAAGGCAAATTCAATATTATAGCGTTATGAAGTCGAAAGGAATGATTTTATGTTGCGAATCAAACGGTTACTGAGCCTTTTTCTTGCAATCTCTGTACTTGCAGTAAGTCTTCCGGTCTCAAGTATACTTCTGCTTGCTTTAAATACGGAAGTATCATATGTGATATGGGACGCAAATCCGCTCAATGTGACAGAGGAAGAAGGCGCAACGGCTAAACCGACATGGGAAAGCTATCTGTTCGGAACGAAAACAACAGGACAGAGTGCAGTAAGGTACGGCGGGGAAATGCCGTATTATGAGCTGACCTTTACCGGCAGCGGTACTGCGAACGGCGCGCTGATAAGCTCGGGCTTCAAGTACAACTGGTATAACGATAAGCTGGGCTTTACAGGCTGGGTAAGCCACCGTTCGGTGCTGGAGGCAATAAAACCGTACCTTTATGTTTCGTATGAGGTATATGTGGAAGAAGGGACGGATAATGTAAGTCTGACCGTGCAGCCGCAGCCGAAATGGGGAGGCGACCCGACTTCGGATTACGGAACATTCGACGAATATGAAAATATTCCTTCTGGAGAATGGATAGAGCGCACCGTACAGGTAAAGGAAATACTTCACAGTGCGGACGGAGATCCTCACTGGTCAGACGCGGCGGTGCTTATCAGTATAGATAAAGAGGGAGTTTCAGCGGAAACACCTGTCAAGGTAAGCATAAGAAAGCTGTGTCTTGAAATAAGGGAAGAGGACCGAGAAGCAGTGAACTCAGCGCTTGCCGAAGTAGAAAACATAGACAAGCTCAGTTGGTTTACCGGCAATTACAACGGTTCATCAACGGTAGGCGACTTCCCGAAGCAGGAAAGCGGTGCTCTTGATTACTTCGAGGGACTTATTGCGTATGATGCGCACAGTGAATACAGCCCTAATCTTCAGACCAATAATATAACAGATGCTTCTACAGATGAAAACGGCACAATAAAACTTTCTACATACCGTACCAAAGCGGGTAATACCGTAACCGTCACTGCTGAGCCGGCTGATGGGTACAGGGTAAAGGAGATAAAGGCGGAAGATACTGTCGGAGACAGAACGGCGCTTGTACGTACCGGACCGCTTACATACAGTTTTGTAATGCCTAACAGCGCGCTTACCGTAACGGCGGTTTTTGAAAGCGAAACGGCGATAGAGGACAAGGAATATGTGATATGGGACGCCAATCCGGCAAATCTTCCTGAGGGTTCGGACGGGCTTGCCGGAAAGAGCGGCTGGATAAATAACAAATTCAGCGGAAACGCTGAGATAAAAGAGGACGAGGACGGAGCTTATTATTCCCTTACGGTAAATACCGTAGGAGAAGCCGGAATGGCTGGTCTGTTTTCAGGACTGATTAGAAATGACGGACGTATGAGCGGATGGCAGGACGACAGAGTGTTTGTAAACGCTCTTATGCAGTATGCCACAATGAGCTTTGAGGCAAGACGCACAGATGAAAACAGCAGCACCGGTGAGTTTGAAGCAGGAATGGCGTCTGCATGGGGAGGATGGGATTCCGCAAGATTCGGAACCATAGAGAACGGAGACGCACTTAATACAGAGCGTAATGTATGGCATAGCTACAGTTATTCAAATCTTGATGAAGAAACTACGGATATGGTATCTGATTCGGCCGGCGATCATTGGTCGTCCGGGGCATTCAGATTCGGCGCGGTATCAGGAGATATATCCGAGGAAAATCCCGCGGTGATAGATATACGCGGAATGAAGCTGACATTGAGTGAAAAAGATCGTCTCGCGTTCAACCAGTATCTTGCGGATATAGATTATGTACGTTCAGGAGGTTGGGACTGGAACAATGATTTTACCCCTTCGCTTGATGTAAACGGTAATCCGGATTATTTTGGTCAGCTTATTAAGTATGATGAGCTTAGTGAATACAGCCCTAATCTTTTGACGATAAACGATATTACAGATGATGAAAACGGAAATATCAGTATTTCCGATACAGTTTTGAGAGCGGGAGAAACCGCAGTTGTGACGGCTTTCCCCAAAGAAGGTTACAGAGCGGAGCTTGTAACAGTCATTTCCGATGAAGGTAAAAATATTTTGATTAACCGCATCGAGGAAAACAAATATTCCTTTGCAATGCCGTCTGGTAATGTTACGGTCAAGGCTGTGTTTGCTGAAGCATCTGAAAACGATAATGTGTCATATGTAATATGGGAAGCTGATCCTAAGCGTTTCTCACTGACTGACGGCACGGACGCTTCACCGTCGTGGACAGGAGCAGACACATTGAATTTCGGCTCAAAGGTTACCGGAAATTCAAAAGTAAGATATGACGAAGCGATACCTTATTATGAAATAGAAATGACTTCTGCAGGAGAAACAGGCGGGGCAGTTATTGACAGCGGATTCGTTAATACCGGACACAATAACGGAGACGGATTTTTAGGATGGGTTCAAAGCCGCAAAATACTTGAGGCAATGCAGGGATATCTTACTGTTTCATATGATATATATGTTGAGGACGCATCCGGCAGGGAAGTAGGTATTAAAATAGGACCGCAGCCTCAATATACAAACAATTCTGGATATAAAGACTACGGAACATTTGACACATATGAGAATATTCCTGCGAATATCTGGATAAGCCGAACCGCGACAGTTGAAGAAATACTTCATACTGAAAACGGGGATCCACATTGGGCTTGCGGAGACGTAATTGTAAGTCTCACCGATTCGGTTGTAGGGGTATCTTCCGATTCACCCATAACCGTAAGAATACGCAATTTGAAACTGACGGTGAAAGAAGGTGATCGTGCACAGTTATCTTCACAGCTTTCGGCAGTTGAAGGAATAGATGCGGTAAACTGGTTCACGCTTCAGTGGGACGGAAAAACACCTTTCCCGGATTTCCCGAAAAATGATGACGGATCAAATAATCATTATTCGGCTCTTACGGCTTATGATAAAGTTTCGGCGGTTGCCACAACCTTTGAAAAAGGCGATGTAAATCAGGACGGTGCGGTCGATCTGAAAGATTTAGTACGATATAAAAAATATGCGGCAGATTTTACTGTAAAAGTAAATTACAGTGCTGCCGACTGCGATTTGAACGGAAGCATTGAAAAAGCCGTGGATATAACTGCCTTAAAAAAGCTGCTTATAAACGGTAAGTGAAAATTAAAAGTGTCCGGGCGGGTTAATTTCGCCCGGACAAAAAACAGTTGGGGTGTTTATTATAAAAACTAATTTAACAATCAAAAACGGGAGATTTATGCTTGACGGTCAGCATTTAAGAATAATATCGGGAGCAATACATTATTTCAGAATAGTACCCGAATACTGGGAAGATCGTCTGCAAAAGCTTAAAGATTGCGGATTTAATACCGTTGAAACTTATGTGCCGTGGAATCTGCATGAGCCTGAACCTGAGAAATATTGCTTTGATGGCTTATGTGATATAGAGTCTTTTATCGAAACGGCTGCAAAACTCGGACTGTATGTTATAGTGCGTCCCTCGCCTTATATATGCGCCGAATGGGAATTCGGAGGTCTGCCATATTGGCTGATTCGTGAAAAAAATATTTGCTTAAGAAGCAGCGATGATTTGTTTCTTAAGTATGTTGACAGATATTACGGGGTGCTATTACCTAGACTGCGGCGTTTTTTGTGGCAGAACGGCGGTCCTGTAATAGCTATGCAACTTGAAAATGAATACGGAAGCTATGGCAATGACCGGAAGTATTTGCCCGCTTTGCGTGCACTTTTTACAAAGTACGGGATAGATACATTTCTTTTTACTGCAGACGGCACACAGGATTATATGCTTACCGGAGGTCTTACCGATAATGTTTATGCCTGTGCAAACTTTGGTTCGAAACCGGAGGAAAATTTCCGTAAAATGGATAACGTGCGACCGGGTCAGCCTCATTGTTGCATGGAGTTCTGGGGCGGATGGTTTGACCATTGGGGAGAAAATCATCATATTCGTGATCCGCATGAGATGGTTGCTACAGTCAGTAAAATAGTAGACGCAGGAGCATCATTTAATCTTTATATGTTCTGCGGAGGTACTAATTTCGGGTTTTACAACGGTTCGAATTATACTGATATTTTGCAGCCTACAGCTACAAGCTACGACAGTGATGCTCCGCTTACTGAAAACGGCGGATATACCGAAAAATACAGCCTGTTAAAGCAAATGCTTACGGGGGAAAAGCTTGTTTTTCCAGAAGAAGACAGCTGCCGGCCGTATGATTACGGAACTGTTGAATTTACGCGGTGCTGCAGACTTTTTGATTGCCTCGATATAATTTCTGAGCCGGTCACAGGTGCTTTGCCGCTCACGTTTGAAGCACTTGGCGCAGATTATGGGTTTGTTCTTTACAGAACAACGGTCAGGCATCCGGCCGATTATAATCAGCTGCTGCCCGGAAAGGTGCATGACAGGGCAATATATTATGCTGACGGTAAAAAAATCGGTGTATTTGACCGGAGCAGCAAAGTAAATGAAGATATATGGTTTTACAGAACAGAGCATGATGTAGTGTTGGATGTGCTTGTAGAAAATCTCGGAAGAATAAACTACGGAGCTCATCTCAAAGATGAAAAAGGTCTGCTTTCGGGGGTTGTTCTCGGAACACAGATACAGTACGGATATACGATGTATCCTATTACGTTGAAGGATATTTCAGGAATCAGGTATAAAGAAGAATTTTCTTTTGACGGTACGCCAACATTTTTCCGCGGAGTTTTTTATGCCGAAGACTGCCGGGACACATTTATAGATATGTCAGGCTTCGGAAAAGGTTGCGTTTTTATTAACGGCTTTAATCTCGGAAGATACTGGGAACAAGGACCGTATCTTGATTTGTATCTTCCGGCTCCGCTGCTGCGTAAAGGTAAAAATGAAATAATTATATTTGAGCTTGAAAAAGTGTCTGCTCCTCGGGTGCAACTGCGCGATAGAAGGACAGTAAAAACCAACATTTAAGAGGTGTTAAAATGTTCAACATAATTCCGAAACCGTATTCAATAAAAAAAATAGAAGGTAAGGTTTGGATTTCTTCTGAAACAGTGTTAGAAGGAGAATATTCAGGTATTTATCAGGTGATAAAAGAAATGATGCCGCGATATGAAGCGGCTGCTGAAAACAGGCTGATATTTAAGAGGGACAGTACTTTGCGGGATGAAGGATACCGCATACATTGCAATTACGGAAATATTGAAATTTCGTCGGCAGACGAACGCGGAGCATTTTACGGCGTAATGACACTTTTACAGCTTGCCGGATCCGGAGAAACAGATGCGGTAGAAATAGAAGATGCGCCGAAATATTCCTTCAGGGGGTTCATGCTTGACAGCGCCCGGCATTTTCAGTCAATAGAAAAGATCAAAGAAGTGATCGACCTTATGGCGAGACTGAAAATGAATGAATTTCACTGGCATCTGACTGATGATCAGGGATGGAGAGTAGAAATAAAGAAATATCCATTGCTGACAGAAAAGGGCACTGTGCGTGTGATAATCGAGGGAAGGGACAACAGCGGCACCCAGCATCCTGACCACATAGGAGAAACTTACGGAGAGGGGATGTTCTATTCCCAGAACGAAATAAAAGAAATTGTAAATTACGCCTCAGAGCGTATGATAGAGGTTATACCGGAGTTTGATATGCCGGGACATCTCACGGCTGCCATAGCCTGTTATCCTGAGTTGTACTGCACCGAAGAACCGATAGAGGTGAGCGACAGATGGGGAGTCCATGACAATATCGGATGTGTCGGTCGTGAGGAGTTTTTCTCTTTTGCTGAAAATGTCATTGATGAACTGTGTGAGCTTTTTCCGGGAAGATATTTTCATATAGGCGGCGATGAGGTGCCTAAAAACCACTGGAAAGAGTGTCCTTATTGTCAACAGCGCATACGTGAAGAAGGCCTGGCCGACGAGGAGGCGCTTCAGGGCTATTTTAATGACAGGATAACAAAGTATCTCGCTTCAAAAAACAAAATAATGATAGGCTGGAATGAAATACTCCATACCGGACATCCGGATAAGAAATATGCGGTTGCTCAGTGGTGGTACGATTCTTCCACTGATACCGAAAAAAATTGGATAGAAAGCGGAGGCAGAGTAATTGTATCGCTTGCTTCATATTTTTATATGGATCATCTCTATGCGGAACGTCCGCTTTGGAAAACATACGGCTTTGATACTTCGATGCTCGGATTAAATGACGAAAGCTCTGTTATGGGTATGGAAATACCGCAGTGGACAGAGCGCGTTGCGACATGTGAAAAATTTGATCTGAATACATATGCAAGGCTTATCGCCGCGTCAGAAGTTGAATGGACTCCTGCAAAGCTACGCAGATATGAGGATTTTGAGATGAGGCTTGAGGCAATGAGAAAATATTTTTCCGATCTTGGAATAAATATTGCGGCTAAAAGCATATATCGTGGCGATACATTGCCTGACGGAGCGCCTGAAGATATGGAAGAGCGTATCAAATACAGTCGTAATTTGTGGCGAAATGATCCGGATTATGAAGTCAGGATTTCAAAGGTGCGAAAAGACTGAAAGCTTTTTTAATTGTAATACAGACATTCGAGATTATAGATAATCAAAGAACATCTTATTAACACGAAAGGTATAAAAGTTATGAAATATATGATTTTACCGGCTCCGAAAGAACTAACGGAACATGAAGGACATTTTTGCTTTAATAATTGTGATATTTATGTTTCTGACGGGATTGACCTGCGCGTTGTACGGGCTGCGTTAAAATTAAAAAAATATCTCGAGTATAAGACAGGAAATTTCCACAAATTTTCCCGTATTACAGATGAACGGGAAAATTCAATTTGTATAAGCAAAAATACCGAATTGCCAAAAGATGGGTACAGAATAGAAATTACTGAAAAAAGCATCAGAATTTACGGAGGCGACGATGCTGGCTGTTTTTACGGTATAGGTACTCTGATACAAATAATGGATAACAGTAAGGATGCAATCTCTGCTATGACCGTAAATGACTATCCGGACATGGAATACCGCGGATTTTATCATGATGCTACTCGCGGACGGGTGCCAAGTGTAAAAGGCATTAAAGAAATGGTAGACAATATTGCCCGCTTTAAAATGAATTCTCTGCAGCTTTATATTGAACACAGCTTTAATTTCGATGAATTCAGAAGCAGTATCCGAACCGAAGACGATTATCTGACTGCTGAGGATATACTCGAGATAGACAGATATTGTTATGATAATTTTATTGATTTTATACCGTCACTTTCAACTTTCGGTCATTTATATGAGCTTCTTATGAAAAAGGAATACACGCATCTATGTGAACTTGAGAATTACAAGCCCACATCGCATTTTTGGCTTGAAAGAATGAAGCATCATACTATTGACGCGTCCAATCCGCAAAGCTTTGAAGTAGTATCTTCTCTTATAGATCAATATCTTCCTCTTTTCCGTTCAAAGTATTTTAATATTTGCTGTGATGAAACCTTTGATCTTTGCAGAGGAAAAAATCTTGGTAAAGAGAGCGCTGAGCTTTATATTGATTTTGTGTCTAAAATAGCCGCACACGTAACCGGTGCTGGAAAAACTGTAATGATGTGGGGAGATATAGTTTTAAATTATCCTCATTTGCTGTCACGTATACCGGAAGGCACAATAATTCTTAATTATGATTACGGAAAAAATCCAAATATTTCTCAAATCGAAAGAGTCAGTCTTACAGGGAATAGACAAATTGTTTGCCCCGGAACCTCATCATGGTCTTCTCTTATAGAATATATTGATATTTCTGTTCTCAATATTCTGCAAATGGTACTAGCAGGCAAAAAAGCCGGAGCAATTGGTATGCTCAATACCAATTGGGGAGATTTCGGACATCCCTGTAATCCTGAATGTTCATTATACGGCGCGGTATTTGGGGCATCCGTTTCGTGGAATGTGAAAACACAGGCAGACGATGATTTCAATAAATCAATATCGAAACTCGTATACGAGAGCGATACGGATATTGTACCTGTGATAAAAGAATTGAGCACTGCTCAGCATTCCGCTGACTGGATACAAATTTATAAATGGGTGGAAACACGTGACGCGTCGTGTTTTACTTCTGATGAAGAAACGCTTTATTCGGCATCGGAAAAATGTAAAAAAATATATGATGTATTGAAAGAAAGCAGCGGTCCGCTTGGTTTTATCGCGGTTGCCGCAAAAGGAATCGGTCTTTTAAATGATGCTGTTTTAATGATAAAGAAATACGGAAAAACAGACGTGTGCTGGCAACGCAGTGCAAGCAGTTGGTTTTCGGAATATAAAAAATGTTGGTTTGCTTCTTCGAAACCCAGTGAAATAAATGAGATACGAAACTTTATTGCGAAGATATAAATTATCGGATTAAGTAAAGAAATGAGAATACCAATTGTCTTAAAGGCTGCCGGGATTTATGTTAAACAAATCTTTGGCGGCTTTTTGTTTTAAGAAAACAGTTTGGTTAGGGGAAAGAGAAATGCTATATGAAAAAAATGCAAGGAAAGAGCTTTCAAAAGAACTTTTTAAAAATCCAACCTGCGAATACCGCGCCGCACCGTTCTGGGCATGGAACGGAAGATTAACGTCGGAATTGCTTTTGGAAGAAATCGGGTATTTGAAGGAAATGGGCATGGGCGGTTATCATATTCATGTACGTACTGGTATGGAAACGAAATACCTCAGTGAAGAATATATGACTCTTGTCAGGAACTGCCTTGAAAAGGGCAAAGAGGAAAAAATGCTTACCTGGCTGTATGACGAAGACCGTTGGCCTTCAGGAGCGGCAGGCGGATATGTTACAAAGGATGAGAAATATCGTGCGCGTCATTTGCTTTTCACTAATAAACCTTATGGCAGTGAAGATCAAACAAATCACAGTGCGGATGATGCAAGTGCCCGTGCTGTACGTACCGGAAACGGACAGCTCTTAGCTTGTTATGATATCCTTTTGAATGAAGATGGTTCTTTAAAAGAATATCACAAAATCGGTGCAAACGATCCTGCCGAAGGCATGAAATGGTACGCGTATCTGGAAATGTCTGCTCCGAATCCGTGGTACAATAACCAGACATATGTAAACACTCTTGATAAAAAAGCAATAGAGCGTTTTATAGAAATAACCCATGAATCATATAAGCAAAATTTCGGAAATGAATTCGGGAAATCCATTCCGGCCATTTTCACAGACGAGCCGCAATTTTCCCATAAAACCACATTGGCATCTGCCACAATGGTGAACGATGTAACTTTTCCGTGGACTGATGATTTGCCTGACACGTTTTCGGCGGCATACGGCGAGGACATTATGGCTGAGCTTCCGCAGCTGTTCTGGGATTTGCCGGACGGAAAAGTATCGCTTGTACGCTATCATTACCATGACCATATCGCCGAACGCTTTGCTTCGGCATTTGCAGACACCTGCGGCAGCTGGTGTCGTCAAAACGGAGTTAAGCTTACAGGGCATATGATGAAAGAACCCACACTCTGTTCACAAACGGTTGCATTGGGCGAGGCTATGCGCTCTTACCGTTCTTTTGATCTTCCGGGCATTGATATGTTATGTGCCAGATTCGAGTATACTACTGCTAAACAGGCACAATCTGCTGTTCATCAGTACGGTTACGAAGGTATGCTGTCTGAACTGTACGGTGTGACCGGCTGGGATTTTGATTTTCGCGGGCATAAGTTGCACGGCGACTGGCAAGCCGCGTTAGGAGTGACTATCCGGGTCCATCATTTATCTTGGGTATGTATGGCAGGTGAGGCAAAGCGTGACTTTCCCGCGTCTATTAATTATCAGTCGCCGTGGTTCCGTGAATATCCGATAATTGAAGACCATTTTGCACGTGTTAATACCGCTATGACTCGCGGCAAACCTGTCGTTAAAGTGGGGGTTATTCATCCGATTGAGAGCTATTGGCTGCATTGGGGACCATCAGAACAAACTTCATTGATTCGAGAACAGTTAGATGAAAACTTTAAAAACATAACCGAATGGCTGCTGTTCGGCTCTGTTGATTTTGATTTTATCTGTGAATCTCTTCTTCCAAGTCAGTGTAAAACCGGAAGCAACCCGCTTCGTGTAGGTGAAATGGAATATGATGCCGTTATTGTTCCCGGATGTGAGACTTTGCGTTATAGCACGGTACAGCGTTTAAATGAATTTCGCCGTCAAGGCGGCAAGCTGATATTTATGGGCAGCGTGCCCACACTGATGGATGCTTCGGAAAACAGTGAGCCGGCTAAACTGGCAGCGGAATCGGAAGTTATTCCGTTTTCACGCGCGGCAATTCTTAAATCTCTCGAATCATTGCGTTTGCTTGATATTCGTAACATCGATGGCACTTATACAAAAAACTTACTGCATCAGCTTCGGCGGGACGGTGATAAGCTTTGGCTTTTTATCGCGCACGGAACCGAACCTTACAATAAGGATGTTGTAAACAAACAATCGCTTATCATCAATCTTAAAGGTATTTACACTCCGCTTCTCTATAATACCATGACTGGAGAAACCAATCCTCTTGATTGCTTTTATAAAAAAAACGCAACGGTCATTTTATGCGAAATTTATGATTATGACAGCCTTCTCATTCAGTTCACACCTAAAGAAAATCCTTCTGTTAATGCAAGTAGTACCAGCATTGCGAAAATACAAGAAGAGAAAAAGAAAATCCATATTGCAGACCGTGTACCGATTACACTTTGTGAACCGAATGTTTTGTTGCTTGATATGGGGGAATATTCGCTTGACGGCGAGCCGTTCAATTCGGTCGAAGAACTGTTGATTGCAGATAATATTTGTCGTAAAAAGCTGGGATGGCCCAGCCGTAAGAGAGCCGTGGCACAGCCTTGGGCTATTGAACAAGAAGAAATCACCCATTCCGTCAACCTTCGTTTTATCTTTAAAAGCGAAGAAAAGGTATGCGGTTGCAAACTGGCTATCGAAGATGCTGAATCAGTTACGATCCGTTTTAACGGAGTAGAGGTCAAGTCTGAAGTGACCGGATGGTATGTGGACAAATCCATAAAAACAGTCGCTTTGCCTCCGATTCTTAAAGGAAACAATATTTTGGAGATTTCGCTTCCTTTCGGGCGGCGGACAAATATTGAATGGTGTTATATACTCGGGGATTTCGGCGTTCGTGTTTCCGGACGTGAAAAAGTAATTACCGAACCGGTACGTTCATTGACCTTTGCCGATATTGTCCAGCAGGGTCTGCCTTTCTACGGCGGAAACATAATATACCGTGTTGATTTTAATACGTCTGCCGGAAGGCTTGTTCTGGAGGCGGACCACTTCAGGGGCGCTCTGATAAGTGCTTCGCTTGACGGAGAGCAATTTGGAAAAATCTTTGTTCCGCCGTACATATGCGAAAAATCCGATGTCTCAGCCGGGCGCCATACTCTTGATATAACCGTATTCGGCAACCGGTATAACACATTCGGACAGGTACATCTGTTTGACAGCGCATACAGATGGTTAGGCCCTGATTCATGGAGAACGACCGGCAGCCGCTGGAGCTATGAGTATCAGCTGAAACCTGCGGGACTCCTGTCCGCACCAAATGTTTATTTAAAGTGAAAATATACATTTTTTCAGCTGTTAAACAAGCAACAGATTACTTAATTCACTGCTGAAAAACGATCAGACGCAAAGATTACCGAAATTAATCTTTGATTTAATAAGCATGGAAGTTATTGCGGTACTAAAAGTTTTAATTTACAGTAAATATTTTAAGATGAAATTATTGCTTAAAAAAGTCATAATATTGCACATATGGCATTTTTCCCGCAAGAGCCTTGTCCTGGATAATGGATGTAAAGTGTGTTCATTCCTCAAATTCGGAAGCAGTTATTTTCTTTTTTATATAATGGGCGTAGTGTGCTTTGTAAGCCAAATTGCAGTTTTATTATATAGGTACGTTTCTTCACTTGTTGATATATTTTTTCTTGATCCTTAGAAACATAAAACTACAATCGACCGAAACAAGCGGTTTAAATATTCGAGTAATATGCAGCGTTTTCCCTTGTCTGATTATTATAGCAGGTTAAAGTGCGGGGTCTCCCGCACGCACCACATCGGACGGCAGAGCCGACCGTTAGGGGCTTTTCAAAGGGGTCGTAAAAGCTCCTTTGAGGGGTCTGTCTGAAAGGAGGAGTTTTGATGGAAAACAAGAAAAAATACGCCTATTGGATGTATCCTTCTATGGTATCGGAGATAGAAGAAATGATGACAGAAGCGGGAGCAAAATCCAAAGGAGATTTTGTTTGTAAGGCGGTTAGCTTCTATATCGGATATCTTCGCTCACAGAAGAATATGAATTATTTGTCTCCGGTATTATCCGGAGCAATCAAAAGCGAAATTCGTTCCGTCGAGAAAAATATTTGTGAAATGCTCTTCAAGTTAGCAGTAGAACAGGCAATGAACAGTAATGTAATCGCTGCCGAATTTAATATCAATCCTAATATGATGGACAAGCTCCGCGAATCCTGTTCAAGAATGGTGTCGGAGAATAACGGAATTATTACTTTCGAGGATGCCTACGACTGGCAGAAGGGTGAATACTGATGCCGAAAATTATTGTGACAAGCAGGTATATGCGAAACACGCCAAAGAAAACGGCGGGCAACCTTGTAAAATATATGGCTACCCGTGTAGGCGTAGAAAAAGTTCCAGTAGGAACGGACGTCGCTCCTTCTACTGTTCGTCAACAAAGGCTTATAAAGCAGATATTAAAAATCGATTCCGAAGTAGAGAAATATCCTGAATATCAGGATTACCTGAAAGCACCTATGAAAAATAATGCCACGGAATTTATTGATGCCTTTATTGAACGCAACGCCGACCGTATCGGTGATATGAAAAAGATTGTGGAGTATATGGCTAACCGCCCCGGAGTTGAAAAGCTCAGCGGACACGGATTGTTCTCGCAGACAGACGATAAAATTGATCTTAAAGAGGTTGCAAATGAAGTCGGTCAGCATCAGGGAATCATCTGGACACACGTAATCAGTCTGCGGCGCGAAGATGCGGAACGGCTCGGATACAACAGTGCACAGGTCTGGAAAGATTTAGTCCGCCGCAATGTTATTGAAATAGCCCATGCGCATAATATTGACATCAACAACCTGCAATGGTACGGCGCATTCCATAATACAACCCACCATCCGCATATGCATCTTCTGGTTTACAGCAAGGACGCAAAGCAGGGCTGGATGACAAAGAAAAGCATTGATGATCTGCGAAGCGCTTTCGGTAATGATATTTTCCGGAACGAGCAGTATAAGCTGTTCGCGATGGAAACGGATCTGCGTAACCGCCTGAAAGAGGAGGCAAAATATGATCTCTATGCGACGGCAGCAAGTATCGGTAATTCCTATGAAACAACTACACGGATGACGGTTCTGTTCAGAGAATTGGTTTCTAAACTTCAAAATTACAACGGCAGAAAGCAGTACGGATATTTGCCTGCCGATATAAAAGATACTGTTAATAAAATTGTTTCGGAGCTTGCCAAAGACAATGGTATTGCCGAGCTGTATGATGAGTGGAGCAAAGTAAACCGTGAAAAGTTATCACTGTATTACGATAAGAAAAAGGCTCCGGTTCCTCTTGAGCATAACAAAGAATTCCGCAGTATTAAAAATATGATCGTGAAAGCAGCAGTGGAATTTACAACCGCGGAGATATCCGCAGCGCACACCGCAGAGATTGATACAACCGTAAAATCCTTTGTAAGTGCGCTTGTGCGAATGATCACACAAAGCTACAAGAAAAAAATATCCCGTCTTAATTCGCAGATAGACGGAAAACTGAAATCAAAAATTGAGCAGAAGAAACAGGCCCACGGCTTGAAAACCGATCGTTCCGTGCAGACAGATCACAGCGAAGATGAGGAACAGGGATTTACCATGAATATGTAAAAGCAGACCGGCCACAGCCGATCTGCTCCCATTACATCTTTTGTATAAAGTCTTGCGATATATCTTCTGTTTCTTCAATAGATAAAACCGTTTCGCAAAACGATTTTAATTCCAGAATGTATTTATGCGAAGTATTCCAGAGTGTGGGAATATCTATGTGACCGTATTCGTGCGCGACCATATTTCGCATACCGCGAATTGCACGCCAGGGAATATCATTGTTACTTTCTTTGAATTCATCAGATAACTTGCCGGATAGTTCTCCTATTTGTAACAGACAAAGGCAGATGGCATTTCGATATATGAAATCAGAATCGAACTGTTCATATGAATCGTTAAATCTTTCGTGCGTATCAGCAATTTGAGTACAATACTCATGTATTTTTTCAATGATTGACATATCACGTTCTTTGGTTTCCATAAATCAGGATTTCCTCCTTTCCTATTCTATCAAGAAATTTTTGGTCAAGGCTGCCGGTTGTTAATAAATCAAGTCTTTTTTGAAAGCTATCTTCAAGGTCACAATACATTTGTCCCAATGTAAAATAGTCGGTGGCCTTACCGGAGTCTATACGAAAATCAAGATCGCTATCAGCGGAAGCTTCTCCGCGAGCATAAGAACCAAACAAAAAGACTCTTTCAACGCCATGATTGGCGGCAATTGGAGAAACAATTTTTTGGATTTCTTCAATGGTATATATCTTGTCGTTCACGAAAACACCTCCCTGTTTTTCTGATAATAGTATAACATAAAAGCGGTTAAAATTCAAGAAAACCTATATAGCAGGTTCACGACTTGGAAACCGACCGTCTGGTACACAGACAAGCCACGGTGGGGATGAAAAACAAAGCATTCACTTCAGTATGTGACTTTTTTATTACTTCTCGTAAAGACGCTGGATATGAACAAGGTTTTGTGGTATAGTGTGTCGTTAAGAAAGGGGCTGAAAATAATGCCGAAGCTTATCGAAAGCTATGAGGAAACGGTATGTAAGAGCATACGCCGTATTTCCAATATGCCGTATAAAATCTGGAATTGGAGAGAAGAATGTGTCGCTCTTAAAGGAATATTGTTTATCTTCGAAAGCGAGAAAAAGTATCCCGGAAAATACTTCATCCGTTTTATGAATTCGGAGTACGACCTTATAACGGGTTGCGGAGATATAGCCACTGAAGGCGACATAATCACTTTAACTACACAAAACAGTATTTATGAATTTGAAATACCGGGAGGCGGCAAGGAATGCAGAGAAAGCTGTTAACTAACGGAAGTGCTTTCAAAAGAACGGATAACCGATGGTGCGGTGTAGTCTGGTATATGGACGAACACGGTGAGCGAAAACGGAAAAGCTTTTCCGGAACAACGAAAGCAGAAGTCAATAAAAAGATGACGGACTATATTACGGACTTTGAAAATCAGGCGGCGGCATCGGATGAAACAGTAAAAAAGTTACAGGACAGTATGCAGAGCTGGCTGGAGGTATTCAAATTCCCATCTGTAGAGCAGACTACATATGACCGATGTGAATGCAGTGCTAAGAATCAAATCTATCCAATGCTTGGAGAAAAGCCGGTAGGAGATATTACGGCGGTAGATATCAAAAATCTGCTCAACTGCCTGATGAATGAAAATTATGCTTATACTACCGTTAAAAAAGCATATGTGATGCTTAATGAATATTTCCGTTATCTGTACAGAGAAGAGCTTATCCCGAAAAATCCTATGTCAAATGTGGAGATGATAAAGAAAAGTAATTTCCTTTCGGCGCAAAACAAAGAAAATCTTCCCGAGTGTGAAACGGTAACAATTTTTGAACCGGAAGAAATTGAAAAATTTAAAGCAGAAGCTTTCAGCACATTCAAAGACGGAAAGCGGAAATACCGGCAAGCCGCGGCATATATTCTGATGCTTAATACAGGACTCAGAACAGGCGAACTGCTGGGGCTCCTTAACAGCGATATTGATCTTGAAAATAAAACCCTGACGGTACGGCAGGGCGTAAAAGAGATATTCAAGCGTGATGGTGTTAAAAGCGCAGGCGGAACAGAAATTAAAATTGGAAAACCTAAAAGCGCAACAAGTAAGCGCACTGTACCGCTTAATTCGGCGGCATTGGAATCGGTAAGGGATTTACGCGATGAAAGCTACTTCGGCGAAAATACACCCCTTGTATGCGACGAGAAGGGGGATTATACAAAGCCGGTCAATCTGAGAAAAAGATTTTACCGTATACTTAAAGCGGCAGGTATTAAACGGAAAGGCTTGCACAGCCTTCGGCATACCTTTGCTACCAATCTGGTTAATGGACAGAAACAGCCTGACGGAACAATCAAATCGTTATCGCCACGGCAGGTGGCGGATCTGCTTGGACATAGCACCTCGCAGATAACAGAGCTTTACTATGTGAAAAAGGATACGTCAAGACTAAGCGGAATAACTGAAGGATTTGAAATGTAACGAGAAAGACCGTCCAAGAGGAAGCTTGGACGGTCAAAATTTGATACGGAGTAAACAAAGAAATAAAGTAAAATCCAACGAAAACAGCATTTATATACATCGCAATCAGTTCGTATACACCTTGATAGCAATTATAAAATCAATATATAATACGGTTCGTCATGAGGAACTTCATTTGCTCTTCTTTGAATATTATGAATAACATCAATCTGTTGAAATCCGAATTTTTTTAGTATATGTTCTGTTTTAGGGTTTTGTTTATGTATTGCTGATAATTTATTTGTGATACTCTTGGCATTTGCTATAACAGCTGTAAGTGCTTCTGTCATAATTCCTTGATTCCAGAATTCCTCGGCCAATGAAAATCCGAGATTTCGTGTGTCTGCATTTCTTTTTGCATCTTCATTTAATCCTATTGTACCTATAATGTGACCGGTAGATTTTAATTCAATAGCATAATTGTTTTTCATATCAATTAAGTAGTCTAAAATGTTTTTACATTCACATAATGTAGTAATTGGCGATGAATCAGCCGGAAGCGCTACATTGGGATTAGATAGTATAATAAACAGATCATTTAAATCTTGTTCATTCCAATCACGTAGTATTAATCTGTTTGTCTCAAGGAGCTTCATGTTAATTTCTCCTTTTTGTTATGAAAAGATGTTTTCTTTTAAGAATTAACTATAACACACAAAGTATTTGAAGTGCAAATTCCTATTGAAAATTGATGCTAAATTGATGATGTACCAGACGAAATCATTGCAAACAGATAGCACCGGATACGAAATTGACGCTCATTTTGAGCATCAAAATGCGGAAAAGCAGACCAAGTGCCGATAAGAAAAAGCATAAGAAAAACGGCTTAAACCCGCAGGTTTAAGCCGTTTTTCGCTGGCAGGGGCAGAAGGGATCGAACCCTCGGCACTCGGTTTTGGAGACCGATGCTCTACCAGCTGAGCTATACCCCTAAAATGCTTATTTGGTGGGCCATCACGGACTCGAACCGCGGACCGACCGGTTATGAGCCGGTTGCTCTAACCAACTGAGCTAATGGCCCGAACAAGCAAGAATTATTATATCACAAAATACGGATTTGTCAATAGCTGTTTGACAAATTTTTTGTTTTTTTGAAACTTAAAAATTGCTATGTTTTTTTACTGGAAGATAAACCCGAAAAAGTACTGTATAACTTATTGAAATCAAAGAGAAAAGTCTTCGGGTTTGTAGTTGCCGGCAATCTTTGCACGCTGAGGCTCACGCCTTAAAGGGTCATACCTGTAATGCCTGCACGAATCGCCCGGCAGGGTGACGCCGTGCCGGCTGCAGAGCACCTCGTCGCTTATTACCGAATCTTTTCCGTACACACAGTACTTGCAGGCGCGCGGAAGATTTTTATTGAAAAAAGAAGACATTTATAATCACCGCAGATATTATACTATATCGTTAAGCAGATTTCCAGTATCTTTTTTTCTGAAAAGCGAGATAAGAAGCAGAATCAGCATGCTTGCCATAGAGACCGTAAGAGCCGCTCCGCCGTAATTTGCCTTAAAGCTGATTCCCGCCGATACGCTTAATGTTATTCTGAAAATTTTAAGCAGAAGCATACAGATACCGGAGGACAAAAGTCCGTGAATTATTCTTGCCGCGGCGAATAAGGGAAAATTGAATTTAATGAGGCTTCCAACGCTTATTACCTGACACCATATGGAAATTCCCGCAAAGCCGAGGAGAAAGGATATTGCATGAATATTGCATATACTTTGAACACCGTTTGTGACCTCAAGCAAGGGCGAGACAAAACGCAGAAAAGATATATTTCCCGATAAATTATCTATGTACGAGCCTATTACCGAAAACAGTATCACATACGCGCATACAGTCATAACCGACGCGGCGGCGTCGGCTACCGAGCTGACAAAATTATCCGATACACTGATTCGCGTTCGGGTGCTTTGCAACGCCGCATTGTCCTTTTTTATAAAAAAACGCAGAAAAAAGCTCAAAATAAGCGCGGAGATTATATGTGCCGCGAGAAGTATGTATCCGGCTTTGCGCGAGCCTAAGGTAGAGCTTCCCACCGCGAGAATTACAAACGCGGGTCCGGCGTTTACGCAGCAGCAGAGAAGCACACCGGCGTTTTCCGGAGATATTTTTTTCTCTCTTACCGATTCGTTCAGCATTTTGGCTCCGGTAGGATAGCCGCCGATAAAGCTGAAAAGCATCGCGGAGAAATTCTGTGCCGTAATGCCGAAAATCCGCCTTGTGAAACCGTCCGCAAAATTCAGAATATTAAGAGCGCCGCTTTTCATAAGAAAGAGCACGCATACGGTAAAGGGAAAAAGAGACGGAATAATCACTCTGCCTGAAAGGATAATGCCTTCGGCGGCTCCCCTGCCGCATATATCGGGCTCGGTTACGATAAATAAAGCGAGAACGGACGCGGCAGCGGCGGAAATCGTCAGAATGATATTTTTCTTTTTCATACAAGTCACCGCCTCTTCAAATTAAGTATATGCTTTTAAGCATTATTATAATGAATTTTTCATAACATTTATTGCAGGGGAGTTGTATACAGTGTCTGAAAAATTTAAGTTCAAATCGGAAAAGCCAAAGGAAAAATGGCAGATATTCGGCTGCGCGTCGGCGGATAAGGAAATAAAGAATGTTAAGGGACCGAGACTTGAGCTGTTCGGGAACAGGGAAATAATAGTCGAGGGGTGTATGGGAGTTTTTGAATACAGCGATACATATATGAAGCTGAAGCTGCCTAAAGGCTCGCTTACAGTGTGCGGCTGTAATTTTGACATAGTGGCATTCGAGGGCAGCACTATAACGGTTAGAGGGAATATATCCTCTATTGAATTTTGCATATAGGTGATATTATGCTTTGGCTGTACAGATTCCTTACAGGATATATCGAAACGGAAATCAGCGGCGACGTAGCCGAAACGGCGATCAACCTTTGCGCGAAAAACGGGATAACGCTTTGGAACGTAAAGCGGCGCGATAAGAAGCTGCGCGCGAAAATGACCGTAAGGGATTACAGATTTATGCCGTCGGTGCTTAAAAAAAGCGGCATAAGAATACATATTCTGAACAAATACGGCTTTCCGTTTGTCGCCGCTCGATATAAAAGAAGATGGGGAATCCCCGTCGGAGCGATTATTTTTTTCTGCTTTCTCGAAATAATGTCGCACTTCATATGGACAGTGGAGGTAAACGGAAACGGTAATGTGCCGGCATATGAAATAACGGAAGCCTGTGCGGAAATGGGAATACGCGAGGGCACTCCTAAAAGCGCAATAGACCCGCAGAGCGCCAAGCAAAAGCTGCTTTTAAAGCTCGATTCGCTTGCGTGGGCATCGTTTAATATAGAGGGCTGCCGTCTTACCGTTGATGTTACCGAGGCGATACAGAAGGCAGAGGACAACAGCGTACCTACAAATCTCAAAGCGTCGCATGACGGGGTGATCACAAAGATTGATATCACTTCAGGGAACTGTGTGGTAAAAGTGGGCGATACCGTGGGAAAGGGAGATCTTCTTGTATCTGGGGCGATAGAAAGAGAAAACTCCACAAGGTTCGTGCATTCTTCAGGAAGCATTACGGCGCGCATAGAAAAAGAGATAAAGGTTGAGGCTTATTATGAGCAGGAAATAACCGTAAGAACCGAAAAAACAAGGAGAAAAAGCGTGCTTTCGGTTTTCGGTATAAAAATTCCGCTTTTTCTCGGAAAGGAAAACTATGAGTATGAAAGCAGCTTAAAGGTAAAGCAGGCGGAGTTTTACGGTCAGAAGCTGCCTTTAAGGCTTTATACCGGATACTTTGAGGAAACAGGACGGAAAACGGTAAAGTATACGGAAAAAGAGCTTAAAAATCAGCTTGATACGCTTTTGAAAGAAGCTGCGGAAGTAGAAAATTTAAGCGATTTTGAGGTCAAAAATCGTGAATATGACGAAATAAACGGCGGTATTTGCCTTAAAGCGCTTGTTTCGGCGGAGTCAGACATCGCAGCGCCGGAAATTCTGTTATTTAATGCTGGAAATTGAGAAAAAATGTGGTATAATATATAAGAAAAGCCAAAAATATAAGTATTTCAAGTCTTAAGGGGTAAAGGGATTGTTTGAACAGACGGTTGACATTGAGCGTATAGAACAAATTGTAAATCTGTTCGGTAATTTCGATGAGAACATAAAAAGGATAGAAAAAAAGTACCGTGTGGTTATAACCTCGCACGGCAGCCAGATAAAAATAACGGGCGACGTTGCAGATGTTATGTGTGCCGCGAGGACGGTAGAGGGCCTGCTCGTCATGATAAACAAGGGCGAGCAGATTACCGAGCAGAGCATAAATTATGTGGCTGCCCTCGTGGAAGACGGGGAGGACGGCAATATAGCTGCCCTTACCGACGCGGACTGTGTCTGTATAACCTCAAAGGGAAAACCGGTAAAGCCCAAAACGATAGGACAGCGGCAGTACGTTGAGGCGATAAAGAAAAACACGGTTACCATAGGCGTTGGCCCTGCCGGAACCGGAAAGACTTATCTCGCGGTAGCCTCGGCGGTGAGCGCTTTCAGGGCAAAGGAGGTAAACCGCATAATCCTTACCCGTCCGGCGGTCGAGGCTGGGGAAAAGCTCGGCTTTCTTCCGGGTGATCTGCAGCAGAAGGTAGACCCGTATTTAAGACCGCTGTACGATGCGCTGTTTGATATGATTGGAGCGGAAAATTTCCAGAAGTGTCAGGAGCGCGGGGATATTGAGGTGGCGCCGCTTGCCTATATGCGCGGCAGAACGCTGGACGACAGCTTTATCATACTTGACGAGGCACAGAACACCACACCCGAGCAGATGAAAATGTTTCTCACAAGGCTCGGCTTCAATTCAAAGGCAGTGGTTACCGGAGACGTTACCCAGATAGATTTGCCGGACGGCAAAAAATCCGGACTTAAAGATGCAGTAAGAATCCTAAAAAACATTGAAGGAATTGCTATTCATTACCTTACGGGGCGTGACGTTGTCCGTCACAGACTTGTACAGGAAATTATAAAAGCTTATGAAAGAAGTGCTGAAAAAAATGAGCGTAAAGGTTAATATCAAAGACGAACAGAAAAAAATCAAGCTGCCTACCGGAACAAGGCTCCTTATAAGGAAAGCCTGTATCGCCACGCTGAAGCTCGAGGGCTTTGAGGAGTCTGCGGAGGTAAACGTGACACTTGTAAACGATAGTATGATAAGGGAAATGAACAGACAGTTCCGCAATATCGACGCGTCGACAGACGTGCTGTCCTTCCCGCTCGGAGAAAACGGTCAGTATGACACGAATCCCGAAACCGGAGCGAAAATGCTGGGCGATATAGTCGTATCGGTTGAGCACGCGCTCGCGCAGGCGGATATGTACGGCCACGGAATAGAGCGTGAGGTAGCGTTTTTAACGGTGCACTCAATGCTTCACCTGCTCGGCTATGACCATGAAAAGGGCGGACTTGAGAAGACTATTATGCGCGAAAAGGAAGAGCAGGTGCTCGACGCGCTCGGTCTTGCGATAAATAAGCTGTAATACATAATTTTTCAAAGGGATTTCAGATGGAGCAGAGAACAGCGTTTGTAACTATGATAGGGCGTCCGAATGTCGGCAAATCATCTCTTATGAACCGTATTTTAGGGCAGAAGGTGGCTATTGTTTCGGATAAGCCGCAGACCACCCGCACAAGGATAATGGGAGTATACACAAGGGGCGATGATCAGCTTGTGTTTATAGACACTCCCGGTTTTCACAAGCCGCGCAATATGCTTGACAGGAGTATGAACAAGGCTGTGGGGGACGGTATGTCGGACGTTGACGCCGCCGTGCTTGTTGTCGAGGCCGCGCCGAAATTCAGCCTTGAAAACGGACTTCCGCCGGCTGAGGCGGAGCTTATAAAGGAGCTTAAGCGCAGAAAGCTGCCGGCGGTGCTCGTTATAAACAAAATCGATCTGCTTGATAAAAAGGAAAAGCTCCTGAGCCTTATAGCTCTTTATACGGGTGAATTTGATTTTTCGGCGGTGGTGCCGCTTTCCGCCAAAACGGGCGACGGTACGGATATTCTGGCGGACGAGCTTAAAAAATTCTCAAAGCCGTCGCCGCATTTTTTCCCTGACGGCGAGGTGACCGACCAGCCCGAAAAGGTGATGGTAGCCGAGATGATAAGGGAAAAGCTGCTGCGCCTGCTTGACAAGGAGGTGCCGCACGGAATAGCGGTTGACCTTGAGAAATTCATTGAGCGCGACACGGCTGAGGGCGAGCCGATAATCGAGGTTGAAGCCACGGTTATTTGCGAAAAGGAGTCGCACAAGGGCATTATCATCGGCAAGGGCGGCAGTATGCTCAAAAAGGTCGGAACGCTGGCAAGGCGCGATATAGAGGACTTTTTCGGCATCAGAGCCTCGGTTAGGCTATGGGTAAAGGTTAAGGAGGACTGGCGCAACCGCCAGGGGCTTATCCATACCTTCGGGCTCGACTGAAAAATTTATAGAAATTACTTTACTTTTATTTCCTATCATAAAAAAAGCCTGCGGGCAAACACTTTTAATGTTACCTTTTATGACAGGCGGTAAAAGAAATGGAAATAGAAAAATCGTGGGAAAAATTTATGAGAAGCGGAAGTGTCAACGACTATCTGTCTTTTGTCAATTCGCGCAAGGAGCACGAAATAAGTGAAGGAAACAGAGACGCGCTTTACAACAGAGGCTTTGGTAATAAAGGAAATGAACGTGGGAGAGAGTGACCGTCTGGTTACTCTCTTTACGCGTGATTACGGGATAATCCGTGCCTTTGCGCCGGGCGCCAAATCCATAAAATCAAAAAAGGGAGCGGCTACATCGCTGCTTACATATTCGAGCTTTACGCTTGTAAAAAAGCAGGACGCTTACAGGGTCAGGGAAGCCTCGCCCATAAGAATTTTTTTCGGAGCGGGAAGCGATATCGCAGTGCTGGCTCTCGCTCAGTATTTCTGCGAATTAAGCGGCGTGCTTGTGTCTTCCGGCGTGGCGGACGGTGAATTTCTGCGCCTTATCCTCAATTCTCTTCACTTTCTTACAAAGGAAAAGCGCTTTCCGCCGCTTATCAAGGCTGTAACCGAGCTGCGCGCGGCGTCGATCTCCGGATTTATGCCGGATCTTGTAGCCTGCTCGGGCTGCGGTAAATTTGAGGACGATATAATGTATTTCGATGTAGCTGAGGGTACGCTTTTCTGCGGGGATTGCCTGCCCGCGGGCAGGAAAGCCGCCGCGGTTGACAGAACGGTGCTCACGGCTATGCGGCATATAATTTATTCCGAGTTTCAGAAGCTGTACGCCTTTACGGTGCCTGACAAAAGCGCAAGGCGGCTTTCGGATATCACGGGCGAATATATAACCTACCGGACCGAGCACAGGTTCGCCACACTGGAGTTCTACAACAGCATTAAGGAGTAAAAAATGGATTATAATATCGGAAGATATTTGAAAACCCTCGAGCTTGATAAAATACTTGAAATGTTGGCCGGAGAGGCTTCTCTCGCGGATACGGCGGAAGCCGCGCGGGGAACCGTTCCTAAAACCGATATTGAGGCGGTAAAAACACTGCTTGCCAACACGGGCGACGCGTATATGTTCATGGCAAGGTATTCGGCGCCGTCCTTCGGAGCGGCCTGCAATGTCTCGTCACAGCTTAGAAGGGCGGAGGCTTCGGCGGTGCTTTCCATTCCGGAGCTGCTTGATATCGCCGAGACCTTGAGGGTAATACGCTCGGTCAAGGGCTGGCGGGAAAACTGTTCGGGCGTTCAGAAAACCTCGCTTGAGGAGCTGTTCGGCACGCTTGTACCGAACAAATATTTAGAAGAAAAAATCACTTTTGCTATAAAATCAGAGGAGGAGCTTAATGACAACGCTTCTCCCGCGCTTTACGATATAAGGCGGAAAATATCCGCGAAATCGTCAAAAATACGCGAAAGCCTTGAAAGAATAGTAAGAGGACCGAGCGCAAAATATTTGCAGGAAGCGATTATTACCCAGCGTGACGGCAGGTTCGTCGTGCCGCTCAAAGCTGAGCATAAGGGACAGATAAACGGTATAGTGCACGACACCTCGGCCACCGGCTCCACCGTCTTTATTGAGCCGATGACTGTTGTTGAGACCAACAACGAGATAAGGGTATTGAGGCTTCGCGAGGCGGAGGAAATAGAGCGTATTCTGGCGGAGCTTTCGGCCGAGGCAGGCAGCTTCGCGGACAGTATCATTTATTCGTATCAGGCGCTTTGCGGGCTTGACCTTGTTTTCGCAAAAGCGAAGCTCGCCTATAAAATGAAGGCGGCTATGCCTGAAATAAATAAGGACGGTCATACTTTTTTGAAGCGTGCCCGCCACCCGCTTATAAGCTATAAAAGCGTTGTACCTGTCACGGTTGAGCTCGGAAGGGAATATGACACGCTGATTATTACAGGACCGAATACCGGCGGCAAAACCGTCACGCTTAAAACGGTCGGTCTGCTTACTCTGATGACAATGTGCGGACTTATGATTCCGGCGGACGACGGCAGCAAAATCGCCGTTTACGGCAAAATTTTCGCCGATATAGGCGATGAACAGAGCATAGAGCAGTCACTTTCTACTTTTTCATCGCATATGGTCAATATAATATTCATAACCGAGCAGGCGGACGATGATTCTCTGGTGCTGTTTGACGAGCTCTGCGCCGGTACTGATCCGATAGAGGGAGCGGCGCTGGCAAAGGCTATACTTATGAGACTTGCGGCGTACGGTACAAAAACGGTGGCTACCACCCATTACGCCGAGCTTAAATCCTATGCTATCGACACCGACAGGGTGGAAAATGCCTGCTGCGAGTTTGACGTCGCCACGCTTAAGCCGACATACAGGCTGATAATAGGTATGCCGGGACGCTCAAATGCCTTTGCCATATCGAAGCGTCTGGGTCTTGATGAAAGTATTATAGAAAACGCGAAAGAACAGGTTTCGGATAACGATATGCGTTTTGAGCGTGTGGTCGAGTCGCTTGAGAGGGCGAGAAAGCTCGCCGAGGAGGAGCACGCCAAGGCGCAGGAGCTGCGTCACAGGCTTGACGAGGCGAAAAGAAAGGCAGAGCAGAGAGAACACGAGTTTGATGTTAAGCAGCAAAAGCTGATGGAAAAGACCCGTGAAAACGCCGACCGTATTATAGAGAACGCGAGATATAAGTCTTCACAGCTTTTAAACGAGCTTGAGGAGATGAAAAAGCAGTTGAACGCCGAAAACGCCGCCAAGCTGGCGGAAAAGGCGAGAACCGATTATAAAAAGACGCTTGACGAGCTTGAGAAAAGCGCCGATCCGGTTATGAAGCGCGCGGCTTCAGGTGAGGCAGTAACAGCTGTGAACAAGGGAGATGTAGTTCTTGTTGCCGATATAAACCGTGACGCTACGGTAATTGATGTAAAGCCTGCCGAAAAGCGGGCGTATGTGATGTCAGGCTCAATAAAGATGTGGACTGATTTTGACAATCTGAGGCTTAAATCGAAAAACAGCCAGTCTACCGAATTTAAGAAAACCAGAAAGGTATCCGGACTTGTCTCAAGGGGACAGCGTTCGGTATCCGGCGAGGTTGACCTGCGCGGAATGGCGTCGGACGAGGCGATAATGGAGCTCGACAAGTATATCGATAACGCGGTGCTTTCGGGCATAAATACCGTCACGATAATTCACGGAAAGGGTACGGGAGTGCTGAGAAAGGCGGTGCAGGCGCACCTGCGCGGCCATAAGAATATAAAATCATTCAGAACCGGCACCTTCGGAGAGGGAGAAACCGGCGTTACAATAGCGGAGATAAACGAATAAAAATACCAGTGCAGTCGGGAATTATTATATCCGGACTGCACTGGTATTATATATTGTAAATTCTGCCGCTTAATCAGTAGTTTTCACAGTTTATCTCAAAATAGCTCTGCGGGTGGCTGCAGGTAGGGCATACATCGGGGGCGGAGGTTCCGACCACTATGTGACCGCAGTTGCGGCACTCCCATACCTTGACCTCGCTTCTCGCAAATACTTCCGCCGCCTCAACATTATGCAGAAGCGCGCGGTAGCGTTCCTCATGGTGCTTTTCAATGGCGGCTACAAGGCGGAATTTCGCCGCAAGCTCGGGGAAGCCTTCCTCTTCGGCGGTTTTGGCGAAGCCGTCGTACATATCGGTCCATTCGTAATTTTCGCCCTCGGCGGCATGGAGGAGGTTCTCCGCTGTATCGCCGATGCCGTTAAGCTCCTTGAACCACATTTTCGCGTGCTCTTTTTCATTGTCGGCGGTTTTCTGGAAGAGCGCTGCAATCTGCTCATAGCCCTCTTTTTTTGCGACAGATGAAAAATAGGTGTACTTGTTGCGGGCCTGGGATTCTCCGGCAAACGCTGCCTCAAGATTTTTTTCGGTCTGTGTTCCGGCGTATTTTCCGGCTTTTGCCGGTTCCTCTATCTTCTCAAACGATGAGGCGGGCTGCCTGCATACCGGACAGGTAAAATCTGCCGGAAGCTCGTCTCCTTCATATATGTATCCGCATACCTTGCATTTCCATTTGCTCATTTTTCTTTCTCCTTTTTCTGAATTTTTTACCGGTATGATTTCCATAAGCTTTTTAGCGGCGTCAGCCAGAAACCCGTCCGGCACGGGCGGTGTTATAAGGGAGGAGAGAAGCTCGTGCGCTTCGATACTCTGCGGGAGCATATATCCCGATTCCCTTAAAAGGTCTTCGTTCATAAGTCTTGATGATTTCGCCACGGCGGTCATAAGCCGGTATACTCCGTCGCTTTCGGCGGACGCTGCTAACTGCAGCGCGACCTTTTCGGCGTCTGCCTTGCTTTTAATAAGCGGACGTGCGGCGGATATTACCCTTTCTGTTTTTTCCTGCTGCGGAGGATACTCAAGAGGTACCATTGATATCGCGCCTCCCGGGCAGGCGCCGGCGCAGACACCGCAGCCTATGCACTTTTTCGTGTCTATAATACTGTTCTCGGTGTCAGTCGCCCCGGTAGGGCAGACGTAAAGACAAAGACAGTCCTTTGTGCAAAGACGGAGATTTCTTACGGCAACTTTTTTCATAAAGCCTGCCTCCCTTCGATTTTCTCGAATTTCCATGACGGAACCCTGCATACCGGGCAAAGCTCAGGAGCCTTGTCACCTATGTATATAAAGCCGCAGACCGTGCAGACCCAGACTTCTGTGCCGCGCAGAAAAGCGTCCCCCTCGGTCTCAAGCCGTCGCATAAGCGAATCGAGCATGCCGGTAACCTTCTCACCCCATACGCAGGCTCTGCCGGCGCCTCTGTCGTTTTCCGCGGTCCATGCGGCGCGGAAGGCGGGATACCGTTTTTCAAGGTCGTTTCTGATGAGCTTTGAAAGCTCTGCCGTATCAGCCTCTGGAAGGTCGGGAGTAACCGCGGCGAAATAATCGGCAAGTTTTCTGAATAAAGCCGCTTCCTCCTCCTTGTACTGTTTTTCGCAGCCGCGCGCGAGGTTTGAGAAAACAGCGGAAAGTTCTCCGGCTGACAGCTTCCTGATGTCTTTGTCAAAATGAGGCGGAGTATCGGGCACGCCCTTTTCTTTTGCCGCTTCTTCCGCCCTGAAAACCGATTTCACGGCTCCGCAAAGCGGACAGACCCAAGTTTCGGGCAATTCGTCAAAAGGCTTTCCTTCCTTGTCCTCATCGTAAACATATCCGCATACAGGACAGACATACTTCATTGTGATTTCTCCTTTCTTTTTTTATTTTCACACCGCAGCTCCGGTGATGATAAAAAGTTTACCGTTATCCCTTTTTTCTGCATTCGGGACAGATATAATATACTTTAAGGTCATAATAGAGGAAATCCTCGCCAAGCCGGCTTTTTAAGGGCTGCGTAATATCATCAAAGGTGATGTCCGCCAGCTTTCCGCATTTTCTGCACACAAGATGGTCATGCCTTGCGGTACGGTCATACCTGTCTGCGGAATCCCCGCAGCTTATCCTGCGGATAAGACCCGTGTCACACAGCTTGTTGAGATTGTTGTATACCGTAGCAAGTGAAACTGAGGGAAAGGCTTTTTTGAGCTCGGCAAATACATCTTCGGCGGTCATGTGATCGTATGACGAATTTATAATTTCGTATATTTTCTTTTCGTATCTGGTCATATCGGTTTTCCTTAAATTTAGAATTATTCTAATATTATTATAATCATTCTAAAATAAATGTCAAGTGTTTTTTTATACAATAAACAAGCCGCGCTAAATACTTAATTATTTAATTGAGTAAAATTAACATACAGTTAAAAAAATCATGTGCTTTTTTTGATAAAATAATAACATGATACAAAATGAAAAGAGTGATAAAATGAGCGGAAGAATGAATAACGATTATAATGCCATTACTGCGGAAATACTTAAGTATACCGACTACTGTACTTCAAACTGCCGGATAGAACCGCAGCTTTACATAGAGCATAAGGTAAACCGCGGCCTTCGCGATTTAAACGGCAAGGGCGTGCTTACAGGACTTACTGAAATATCAGAGATAGTTTCAAAAAAGATTGTGGACGGTGAGGAGGTACCCTGCCCGGGTCATCTTTATTACAGGGGATATGACGTTGAGGATCTTGTAAGGGGCTTTATAAGCGATAAACGCTTCGGATTTGAGGAGATAGTCTATCTTCTCCTTTTCGGCGAGCTTCCTACCGCGGAGCAGCTCAAGGAATTCAATAACGTGCTTACATCATACCGCGTGCTTCCAGGAACCTTTGTGCGCGATATCATAATGAAGGCGCCTTCTACGGATATGATGAACTCGCTTGCGAGAAGCGTACTCACCCTTTACTCGTATGACAGTGATCCGGATAACACAGATACAGCCAACGTGCTGCGCCAGTGCCTCCAGCTTATAGCGAGATTTCCGCTGCTTTCTGTGTACGGTTATCATTCCTATGATTATTACATAAAGGGAAGCAACAGCTTTTTTATTCACGAGCCGCGGCCTGAGCTTTCAACGGCGGAAAACATACTTTATATGCTTAGACTTGACGGTAAGTACACGCCTCTTGAGGCAAAGGTGCTCGATATGGCGCTTGTGCTTCACGCCGAGCACGGCGGAGGAAACAACTCCACATTTACAACGCACGTTGTCTCGTCGTCCGGAACGGATACCTATTCTACGGTCGCGGCGGCGCTCGGTTCATTGAAAGGACCGAAGCACGGCGGCGCCAATATCAAGGTCTGCGCGATGTTCAACGATATAAAGGCGAACGTCAGGGACTGGGACGATGAGGAAGAGGTGGCCGAATACATCAAAAAGATACTTCACAAGGAAACCTTTGACAAGGCGGGTCTTATTTACGGTATCGGTCATGCGGTTTATTCGGTGTCCGACCCACGTGCCCTGATATTCAAGAGCTTTGTCAAGAGCCTTTCGGACGAGAAGGGCCTTGCCAGGGAGTACAGGCTTTACAGTCTGGTTGAGAATCTGGCTCCGCAGATAATCGCAAACGAGCGCAAGATGTACAAGGGCGTCAGCATAAATGTTGACTTTTACAGCGGCTTTGTTTACGATATGCTGGGGCTTCCGCACGAGCTTTTCACCCCGCTTTTTGCCATAGCGCGTATTGCGGGTTGGAGCGCTCACCGTATAGAGGAGCTTATAAACGCCGGAAAGATTATAAGACCGGCTTATATGAGCGTAAGTCCTCAGCGTGATTATATTAAAATGTCGGACAGATAAAAATGTACTGCTTAAAACCCGCCGTAAAGGCGGGTTTTAAGATGTTTATTGTACGGAGGAATAAAAATGCGGAACAGCCACCCGAAGATTCTGATGGCTTTGTCTATGGCGGTGTTCGGAACACTGCCGGTATTTGTAAAGAATATTCCGCTTTCATCGGCTGAAATCGCGCTTTACCGCGCTGTTCTCGCCGCTGTGCTTACGGGGATATACATCGCGGCGGCGAAAAAGAACGCGAAATTTAAAAGAATACGGCGGGAGCTTCCCCTGATTCTTGTTTCCGGCGCCGCCATGGGAATAAACTGGATACTTCTGTTTGAGGCTTACAGATATACCTCGGTTTCGGTGGCGACATTGAGCTATTATTTCGCGCCGGTAATTGTAACAATCGCCTGTCCTTTTCTTTTCCGTGAAAGACTTACCGTAAAGCAAGTTTTCTGTTTTGTGATGGCAACGGCGGGTGTTGTGCTGATAACGGGAGTAGGCGGTTTAGGCTCAGGCAGCGAAATTAAAGGTATAGCGCTCGGTCTTTCCGCGGCGGTGTTTTACGCCTCTGTCATACTGCTCAACAAGCGTATCAGAACGGTAGACGGAATAAACCGCACATTTATACAGTTTATCGCAGCGGCGGCAGTGCTTTTGCCGTACACGGCGGCGGCAGGAGGCTTTCACCTTATGTCGCTTGATTTTGCGGGTACGCTCAACCTGCTCGCGGTAGGCTTTATCCATACCGGCGTGACCTACTGCCTATATTTTTCCTCGGTTACGGGGCTTACCGGTCAGCAGGCCGCGGTATTAAGCTATATCGACCCACTTGTCGCCGTTGTAATGTCTGTAACCGTGCTCGGGGAAAGCATAACGCCGCTTCAGGCGGCAGGCGGACTGATGATTCTCGGATTTACGCTTTTAAACGAAGTAAGAATAAAAACAAACCGGACCTGAAAAGGTCCGGTGAGAGTGTCAAAAAAGTCATCTTTAATTGAAAAATCGCACAAATAAAAAGTAAGTTAAGGGGAAACCCCCGACGAGGGTTTCCCCTCAAAAACAGTCCGCCGGACTGTTTTTTCACCCTTTCCTGCGTTTTACAATGCAAAAGAGTTCCGCTTTCTGCGGAAAGCGGCTAAAGGCTCCGCCTTTAGAAACCGCAAACCTTTAAAAAGGTTTGAACGAAACTTTTACGTTTATACTATTTGCTTTTCGTTCAATGTTTATCGACAGACTGACCGGACCTGAAAAGGTCCGGTTTTTAATGCTTATTTTACTTTTCCGAGCTGGCTTATAGCGTCGGTAATGGTCTTTTCAAAGGCTTCCTTGCCGTATTTGTCAACCTCCGCCTTGTTCTTCTCGCCGTGAGTAAGACAGCCCGCGCCGCCTATGCAGCCGCCGACGCACGCCATACCCTCTATAAAGTTGGCGTCAAGCACATTCTTGCTCTTTTTGAGCAGGGCGATACGGCATTCCTCTATACCGTCGCAGGAACAGGGCTTAAGCTCAAAGTCGGTTATTCCGCGCTCCTTGAGTCCCTCGGCTACCGCGTCGGCAAGACCGCCGCAGCGCGCGAAAATTCTGCCGAAGTAAGAGGCGTTGTCGAGTATGTCCTCGTGCATATCCATAATTTCAAGGTCGCGGCTGTCAAACAGCGCCTGAAGCTCCTCAAAGGTGAGCACGCAGTCGATGTACGGGCGTACCTCTTCCTTCTGGAACTCCATTTTCTTGGCGGTGCAGGGTCCTATAAATATGACCTTTGCGCCCGGCTCGTGCTCCTTGATGTATTTTGAAATTGTAGCGGCGGGGGAGAGGTTGTGCGAAATATTGTCCGCAAGATCGGGGAACTGCTTTTGAATATAGCTTACAAACGCGGGGCAGCAGGAGCTTGTAAGAAACCCTTTTTCGGCAAGCTCGCCTGATTCGGCGTAAGCTACCATATCAGCTCCGAGAGCCGCCTCAACCACCGTATGGAAGCCGAGCGCCTTTATTCCGGCGATAACCTGACCGAGCTTTGCGTATGTAAACTGGCTGGATATTGACGGCGCCACAACGGCGAAAACCTTGTTGTCCTTTTTCTTGAGCATTTCAATAGCGTCAAGAATAAAAGATTTGTCTGTTATCGCCCCGAAAGGACACTGGTAAACGCAGGCGCCGCAGGAAATACATTTTTCATTGTCTATGCAGGCCGCCTTGGTATCGGTCATTGAAATTGCCTTTACCTTGCAGGAGCTTACGCAGGGACGTTTGAAATTCATAATGGCGCTGTAAGGACAGACCTTCGCGCACTGACCGCATTCAACGCACTTTGATTTGTCGATATGCGCTTTCTGGTGGCTGTCAAAGGTTATGGCGCCCTTGCGGCATACGTCCTCGCAGCGGTGCGCGAGACAGCCGCGGCAGGCGTCTGTAACCTCGTAGCCGCCCATAGGACATTCGTCGCAGGCTATTTCGATAACCTCTATGACATTCGGGTTGCTTTTGTCTCCGCCCATGGCTATTTTGACGCGTTCGCCTAAAATAGCCCGCTCCTTATATACGCAGCAGCGCATTGTAGGCGTGTTTCCGGGAACTATGGTTTTCGGAATATCAAGCAGATTCTGCATAAGAGTCCCGTTCCACGCCTCCCGCGCGACCTCGCGCAGTACCTTGTATTTAAGATGCTGAACTTTTGTATCAAATTTTCTCAAAGCTTTTCTCCTTGTCTGCCGCTTTAAACCCCTGCGGCGGTTTTATTAAAAATAACTTACCTTTATGCGCTTGCCCATTTTTTTAAGGCAGTCGGACAGCTCTGTGACAAGCTGCATTTTAATGTTGAAATTTATCGGAAGATCCGGGTTCTGATGTGCCGGATTTACCGCCCTGCCGACAAAAAAGTTGATGTCGGTAGCTTCCTCGAAAAGCAGACGGCATATAAGCGAGGCTCCGTCTCTTTTTACTCCCCACTGTGAATAGGATTCGTTTTCATTAAGGTAATCCTTAGCGTAAGAAAGCACCTTGTTTATTGTTATGACGCCTTCGGTCACAAGGTCTACGCCCTCAAGCTCGGCTATCGGCGGAACGTCCTTGTCAATAAACTCGAGCTTCGGCTTAAGCGGCTTGCCGAGGTACTGTGAGGCGATTGTAGAGGTTGTGCCGCCGCATATGATGTGCTTTCCTTCCTTTGAGAAAAACAGCGACATCATTTTGTTGCAGTCGTCCCTGTTTGACGGGGGACCGAAAAGCAGGTTCATAGGCTCACGCTTTCTTATGCGCACTACGCAGGCGGTGGCGTCGTCTCCGGGCTTTCCGCCGTAAAGACGGTTGCACTCGTCAATAAGTATTGTTGAAAGCGTTTTGGCGGTGTAGCCTACCGAGTAAAATGTCTTCATAAACTCTACTATGTCGCTGCGCTCCCAGCCGAAATTGTATTCTGTGCCTATTCCGGCATGGGGACAGCCGTCGCTCATAAGAATGAAAACATCGTCTTCCTTGAGTCTGATTCTTGACTGGAATATCTTTTTACCCTCGATGTTTACCTCGGTTTTCGGGTAATCGTATTCCTCGCCGTCACGCAGGAGTATAACTGTCGGATTGTCGTACTGTATCAGCTCGGCTTCATTGCTGTTTACTATACGCATTATGGTAAAGGTGGAGTAAGCGACCTTTCTTACCGAGCATACCGGCAGGGTTTCGGCTATCGTGTGGACGCAGTCCTCAAGTGAAAGCCCCGCCGCTATCATTGTGGAAATAATTTTAGAGGTCAGGGTGGAGAGAATGCTTGCCTTTACGCCGCTTCCGAGTCCGTCGGCGAGAACAACGACTGTCGAGCCGTCCTCCTGCTCTATGACATCGACATGGTCGCCGCAAAGCTCCTCACCCTCGTGAAAAATGCTGCGGTAGCCTATATCGGCGCAAAGATTATTCATCTGTCATCGACTCCTTGAGCTTTGTAAGAGCGATTTTGGTCTCGGCGGCGGTTTCACCCAGCAGTGACGCTATCTCCTGTACGATGCGCATCTGCTTGTCGACCACCCTGTCGGCGGTCTCAACTGTCTGACGGCTCAAATCCTCTTTTTTCTGCTTTTGCTCCTCTTCCTCGGTCACATCGCGCATTATGCAGATAAGCGCCTTGTATTCCTTGTCAAACACAATCGTCTGTTCGACATATTTATCGTATTCCGCAAGATAAACCTTGCTGTCGCGAAGCGAGCGTCCGGTGCGCTGCACGTCCATAAACGGCTTGGGGTCGAGTATGCGTATTATAGGCTCGCCCATAACGTCCGACGCCCTCGGTATGTTCATCAGCTTAAGCGCCGCGCGGTTTATCTGCTGCACCTCATAGTCTTCATTGAGCACAACAATACCGTTCGGGGTGTTGTTTATAATATTGTCAGAGAAGTTTTCTGCGCGCTCCTTAAGGAAGGGCAGGCACATCGAGACCTCAGCCTTGCCTTCGATTATGGCGATAGCCTTTTCGCGGCAGGTATTGTAGCCACATGAGCCGCAGTTGAGCTCGTCTTCCGGCTTTAATTTGCCCATTTTTTTGAGTGCGTCGCTTATTTCCTTTTCGGAGGGCTGCGGCGCCTTGCGCTCTATGTATTCCATATTCTTGCGCAGAGTGATAAAATCGGGCTGTGCTACGTCGAAGTCCTCTTTGCCGGCGTAGTCGGATACCGCCATATAGTCCCTTACGGGCATACGGTGATATTTTTCCATTACCGGACCGCCTATACAGCTGCCCGCGCAGGCGGACATTTCTATAAAGCAGTTATGTATTTTGCCTTCCGCGATGTCATGGAGCGCGGCTTTGCAGTTTTCCACGCCGTCTATCGCGAGATAGGTGTAGTCAGACCGCATATTTGCCTGCATTGTCTTGAGTATTCCTCCCGTGGTGGGGAAGAAGCGCGCGAGACTGCGGTCGTTTTTGTCTAATTTGTGTTCCAGGGTGACTCCCGCTTCGGCAAGCCAGTTTGTAAGCTCCTCAAAGGTCAGCACCGCGTCGGTAATTCCGGCATAATGGTCAGCCTCGTCCTTCTTGGCGACGCAGGGGCCTATGAAAACCGTCCTTGCATCGGGATTACGGCGCTTTATATCCTTGCAGTGCGCCTGCATGGGGGATAATACATCGGCAAGATAGGGAAGACACATAGGATAATATTTCTGTATAAGAAGATTGACCGAATGGCAGCAGGAGGAGATAAGTATATCACGGTGCTCGTCCTCAAGCAGCCGCTCGTATTCGCGTTTTACTATTGTGGCTCCGACAGCGGTTTCCTCCGCGTCGGCAAAGCCCAGCTTTTTGAGCGCCGATTTCAGCTCTTCAAAGCCGACACCGTCATAATTGGCTATAAACGACGGCGCCACGCTCGCGATTACCGGAGCGCCTGAATTTATAAGAACCTTTGCGCGCTCGGTTTCATCGGCTATTTCCTTGGCGTTCTGCGGACATACAACAAAGCACTGACCGCAGAGAATACACTCATTGCCGACAATATGCGCCTGGTTGCCCGAAAATTTTATTGATTTTACGGGGCAGTGCCTTATGCACTTGTAGCAGTTTTTGCAGTTGGATTTTTTCAGCTTTAAAAACTCAGCCATTTTCGTTCCATCCTTTATCGAATAAATTTACGGTATTTACGGACAGTATCCCCGCCGGCGTAAAGCCGGCGGGGTTTAAACGAATAAGAGATTATTTTGCCTTGGCGAGTATGTTTTCTTCAAAGAATGATTTTGCGGTTTCGGGGGATACGGAATAAAGCTCATCGTCAACGGTGACGCAGACGCCTTTCTGACAGTTGCCCATGCAGAAGGTGCCGCCGAGCTCAACGGTGTCTTTAAGACCGTTTTCGGCAATAAGATACTGGAATTCTTCAACTACCTGTCTTGAACCCTTTAAGTGGCAGGAGCTGCCTATGCAAACTGTTACCTTCATTTTCTTACCTCCGGAAAATTATTCGTAATCTACAACGTCAACCCATGAAAGCAGGAATTCTCTCTCCTTGGCGTTGCCCTTTACCGACTGTGACGCGGCTACGATGGGAAGCCATTTTTCAATGTACTGTCTTGCAGTATCGCTCTTCTTGCAGAAGAGCTCCATATATTTCTTGGCGCCTTCAATGTTGCCGTCAAGCCAGAAGAGAAGATAGGTTCTCGCAACGTCCGCGGAGGCATTTCCCTGAGTGGCGTGCGACCAGTCGAGAATGTAGGGTACGCCTTCGTCGGTTATGATGATATTTGAGGGGTTGAAGTCGCCGTGGCATACCTTGTTGTGCTTGGGCATACCCTCAAGACGGGTGTGAAGCTCATAGCGTGTGGTAGCGTCAATGTCGGCCTGGCTTATCTTGCGGTTCATCTTGTCCTTGAGCTTTGTGAGCAGGGGAGCCTTTTTCTCGTGTATGCTCATCTGAATATCGACAAACTGCTCGAGGTACTCGTCAAACTTGTCGGGGTTTTCCTCCATGAGCTGCGCCATGGTCTTGCCCTTGATGTATTCGCTGACAATGGCCCACTTGCCGTTTTCCATTGTAACGCCGAGAATTTTCGGGATATTAAGACCGGTCTCCTCTATACGCGCCTGATTGAGAGCCTCATTCAAAATATCAGCCTTTGAATAGTCGCTGTCGAAGACCTTTACTGCCTTGTCCTCGTCCTTGTATATTGTCTTGCCGGTTCTGACTGCGATGATTTTATCAAGTTTCATTTTATTTACCTCCAAAAGCTCTTTTTATATCAGACGGTTTCGTGGTTGCCGTAGTAAGCGTTGAGATACATCTGCTTGATTTCGCTCATCAGCGGATAGCGCGGGTTGGCGCCTGTGCACTGGTCATCGAACGCCTGCTCGGTCATTTCGTCGAGACGCGCAAGGAAGTCCGCCTCGTCCGGAACATAATCCCTTATGGTCTTCTTTATGCCGACCTTTTCTTTGAGCTCGTCGATAGCGGCGATAAGGCTTTCAACCTTTTCCTCATCATTCTTGCCCTTGAGTCCCAAGAAGTCGGCAACTTCGGCGTAGCGTGCCATTGTGTGCGGATGGTCATACTGCGGGAATGTACCCATCTTTACAGGAACCTCGGCTGAGTTGAAGCGGATCACCTCGTCTATCATAAGAGCGTTGGCGACACCGTGCGGAATGTGGTGGAAAGCGCCGAGCTTGTGAGCCATTGAGTGGCATACACCGAGGAAAGCGTTGGCAAAAGCCATACCTGCCATTGTGGCGGCGTTTGCCATCTTCTCGCGGGCAACAGGGTCATTCTGACCGTTGTTATAAGCGTCGGGCAGATATCTGAATATCATCTGGAGACTGCGGAGCGCCAGACCGTCGGTATAGTCGGTAGCCATCATTGAAGCGAGAGCTTCAAGGTCGTGCGTTACGGCGTCAATACCGGAAGCCGCGGTAAGACCCTTAGGAGCGGACATATGCAGGTCGGCGTCAACAATAGCCATGTTCGGCATAAGCTCATAGTCCGCAAGCGGATATTTGATGCCGCTGTCAGCGTCGGTGATAACTGCGAACGGAGTAACCTCGGAGCCTGTACCTGCGGAGGTCGGTATAGCTATGAAGTAAGCCTTTTCGCCCATCTTCGGGAAGGTGTAAACTCTCTTTCTGATGTCGCAGAAGCGCATTGCCATATCCATGAAGTCAGCTTCCGGATGCTCATAGAGAACCCACATGATCTTCGCGGCGTCCATAGCGGAACCGCCGCCGATAGCGATGATTACGTCAGGAGCGAAAGCTCTTAACTGCTCGGTGCCCTTCATCGCGCACTGGAGCGTCGGGTCGGGGGCGACGTCGGCGAATGTGGCATGCTGGATACCCATTTCATCGAGCTTGTCGGTGATAGGCTTTGTGTAGCCGTTGTTGAAGAGGAAGCTGTCGGTTACGATGAAAGCCTTCTTCTTGCCCATAACATTTTTAAGCTCGTCAAGAGCTACGGGCAGGCAGCCCTTCTTTATATAAACCTTCTCAGGCGCTCTGAACCAAAGCATATTTTCTCTCCTCTCGGCAACTGTCTTTATATTTATAAGATGCTTTACTCCAACGTTCTCGGAAACGGAATTTCCGCCCCATGAGCCGCAGCCCAGTGTGAGCGAGGGAGCAAGCTTGAAGTTGTACAGGTCGCCGATACCGCCCTGTGAAGAGGGGGTGTTTACGAGGATACGGCAGGTCTTCATTCTTGCGCTGAATTTTGCTATCTTTTCCTTTTCAGTTACAGCATTGAGATAAATTGAAGAGGTGTGACCGTAGCCGCCGTCGGCTATAAGATGTTCAGCCTTATCAAAGGCATCGTCAATGTCTTTAGCCTTATACATTGCAAGTACGGGGGAGAGCTTTTCGTGAGCGAATTCCTCCGAAATATCAACGCTCTCAACCTCACCGATAAGGATTTTGGTCTTCTCGGGAACCTCAACACCGGCAAGGGCGGCGATTGTCACCGGCTTCTGACCGACTATTTTTGCATTGAGCGCGCCGTTTATGATTATGGTCTTTCTTACCTTCTCGGTCTCCTCGGGGTTAAGGAAGTAGCAGCCTCTGTCGGCAAACTCCTTCTTGACCTTCTTGTAAACCTTGTCAAGAACTATGACCGACTGCTCTGAAGCGCAGATCATACCGTTATCAAAGGTTTTAGAATGGATTATTGAGTTTACGGCAAGAAGTATATCGGCGGTATCGTCTATGATGGCAGGTGTATTGCCCGCGCCGACGCCCAAAGCCGGCTTTCCGCTTGAATAAGCTGAGTGCACCATTCCGGGGCCGCCGGTTGCAAGGATTATATCTGCTTCTTTCATAACAAGGGTAGTCATTTCAAGTGAGGGAACGTCTATCCAAGCGATGATATCCTCCGGTGCGCCGGCAGCAACAGCAGCCTCGAGCACGATTTTAGCCGCTTCAATGGTGGATTTCTTGGCTCTCGGGTGGGGGCTTATGATGATACCGTTTCTGGTTTTAAGTGAAATAAGAGTCTTGAAGATAGCGGTAGAGGTGGGGTTGGTGGTGGGGATAACCGCCGCGATAACACCGATCGGCTCGGCGATTTTCTTTATGCCGTATTCTGTGTCTTCCTCGATAACGCCGCAGGTCTTGGTGTTTTTGTAGGCATTGTAAATGTATTCTGAAGCATAGTGATTTTTGATTACCTTGTCTTCAACAATTCCCATACCGGTTTCCTCAACCGCGAGCTTCGCGAGCGGTATGCGGGCCTTGTTGGCTGCGGAAGCGGCAGCCTTGAAAATGGCGTCCACCTGCTCCTGTGTGTATTCGGCAAACTTTTTCTGTGCGTTTCTGACCCTCTCAATGGCTTTTTCAAGGGTTTCCACACTGTCTACTACCGGATAAATCTTTTCCATCGTTCTTTCTCCTTTGTTAAAATACTTAATTGACGCTTTTTGAAATCAATGCGAGATTTGCCGCAATGTTTTCGTTTTTGATGCATACATTGTCGCCCGCGCGAAGATGAACCGGAGCGAAATTCATTATAGCGGAAATTCCGCTTTCCACCATACGGTCGCATACCTCCTGCGCGAAAACATCGGGAACGGCTATTATTCCGATTTTAATACCGTTTTCGGCACAGAAGCTCTTTATTTGCGTTATAGGCTTTATAGCTATCCCGTGTTCGGTGCGCCCGTATACGGCAGGGTCATTGTCAAACGCCGCTATGACGTTTAGTCCCACGGCTTCAAAGCCGTCGTAATCGAGCAGTGCCTTGCCGAGCTTTCCGGCGCCTACGATTATAACCTTGTCCTTGCGGTTATATTTGAGGTAGCTTTCAAGTGAGCTTATAAGCACATCGGTATCGTAACCGGTTTTCGGTCTTCCCGAGCCGCACGCCGCGGATAAATCCTTGCGAACCTGAACTTCACCGAGATCAAGCGCCTTCGCGATTGAGGTCGCCGATATGCAGGGATATTCGCCCTTCGGCAGATTTTTGAGAAAACTCAGGTATACCGGCAGACGGTTCAGACAGGCGTTGGAAATATTCCGTGTCTGCATCAGAATCCTCCTTTGCTTTGATTTGTTAATATTTTAACATACCTATCCGCGCCTGTGAAATGCGATATTTGTATATCGATATATAAAAATCGATATACCGCATACTTATTATACAGCCTGCGGGCGTTTAATTCAATATTTTTTTTACTGTGCGGGCTTTAAATAAAAAATATAACAGGAATAAAAGCGTACAGGCAGGCTTGTGGTTGACAAGGCTGCCGTGCAAAGATATAATTAAATGAATGACCGGCTGTTTTATGGCAAAAACATAAAAGAAATGAATAAAACCGCCTGAACAGACGGCGGAACGGAGAAGTGTATGAAAAAGTACGATTATCTTTTGGTCGGCGGAGGACTTTTCTCGGCTGTTTTCGCTCATCGGGCGGTAAAAAGCGGAAAAAAATGCCTTGTTGCCGAAAAGCGGGGACAGTTAGGCGGAAATCTTTACTGCGACAGTATCGAGGGGATAAACGTTCACAGGTACGGCCCCCATATTTTTCACACGTCTGACAGCAGGGTATGGAAATTCGTAAACAATGTCACGGAGTTTAACAGATATACCAACTGTCCTCTTGCCTGCTATAAGGGCGAGATATACAATATGCCTTTTAATATGAATACGTTTAATAAAATGTGGGGTGTCCGCACTCCGGCGGAGGCTAAGGCAATAATTGACAGGCAGCGCGCCGCGGTAACCGGCGAACCGGCTAATCTTGAGGAACAGGCGATAAGCCTTGTGGGTGAGGATATTTACAAAAAACTTATAAAAGGATATACCGAAAAGCAGTGGGGCAGGAGCTGCAAGGAGCTTCCGAGCTTTATTATAAAGCGGCTTCCGGTAAGATACGTTTACGACAACAATTATTTCAATGACCGTTATCAGGGCATACCTGTCGGCGGGTACAACGTTATGATAAGCAGGCTTTTTGAGGGCTGCGACATAATGCTTGATACCGATTATAACGCGGACAGGGAAAATTTAAGCGGTATGGCGGAGAAGACGCTGTATACCGGAACTATCGACTCGCTTTTCGATTATTGCTTTGGCAAGCTGGAATACAGGAGCCTTAAATTTGAGACCGAAGTGCTTGATACTGAAAATTATCAGGGCGTCGCGGTCGTAAATTACACCGAAAGGGAAATACCTTATACAAGAATAATCGAGCATAAGCATTTTGAGTCGGCGAAAAGTGAGAAAACGGTTATAACAAGGGAATATCCGGTAAGCTGGGAGGAGGGCATGGAGCCCTACTATCCGGTGAACGACGGTAAAAACAACCGCCTGTTTGAAAAGTACAGGGAGCTTGCGTCAGAAAAGGAGAATATGCTTTTCGGCGGCAGACTGGCGGAATACAGATATTACGATATGGATAAGGTCGTAGCGTCGGCGCTGGCGCTGGCGGACAGTGAGTTCGGAGCGAGTGATGAGTGAAGTAAAAATCAGTATAATTATGCCGGTTTACGGCGTTGAGGATTATGTCGGCAGGGCGATAGAAAGCATGCAGGCGCAGACGCTTACGGAGTGGGAGTTTTTCTGCGTGGACGACGGCTCGCCCGACAGGAGCGGCAAAATATGCGACAGTTACGCCGAAAAAGACAGCCGGATCACCGTAATCCATAAAGAAAACGGCGGAGCGCCGAGCGCACGCAACATTGCTATTGACAGGGCAAGAGGAAAATATATGTATTTTCTTGATTCCGACGACTGGGCGGAGCCTGATATGCTTGAGGATATGTATAATCTTGCAGAGCGGGACGGCGCGCAGCTTACGGTTGCCGGCTATTATATAGACACATATTATAATGATACCGAAAAGTATGTTCAGGAGCAGTCCTGTCCCGATGCGGTTTATAAAAACAGCGGTGAGTTCAGAAAAAACGCGCACAGGCTGTTTGATAAAAACCTGCTTTACACGCCGTGGAACAAGCTGTATTTATCGAGCTATATTATTGAAAAAAAGCTGTATTTTCCCGAGACATTCTGGGACGATTTCCCGTTCAACCTCAGTGTTGTGCGGGATATAGAAAGAGTCACCGTCACTTCAGAAAAATATTATCATTTCATACGCAAGCGTGCCGAGAGCGAGACGGCGAAATACCGTGCCGATATGTACGAAAAGCGTGAGGAGGAGCACGGCTGGCTGCTTGAGCTTTATGATTATTGGCATACGGATTCGCCTGAAATAAGGGAATTTCTCGCGAGAAGATATATTGAGCGGCTGATAGGCTGTATAGAAAATGTCACGAACAGAAACTGTACGCTGAAAAGGGCGGAAAAAAAGACGGAGATCAGAAAGATGATATCTTCATGCCGCGCCCGCGAAGCGGTAAGGACGGCAAAGCCTAATTCGGGCTATATGAAGCTCATGCTTCTGCCGGTCAGATGGAACAGCGCCGCTCTTACAATGCTTGAGGGCAGCGTTATTTCGGCGGTCAAGTCGCGGAACACCAAAATTTTCGCACGGCTCAAGGCCGGAAGATAGCGATAAAAGAATAAAAGGCTGAGGAGTCAATTTCTCAGCCTTTTATTCATACGAATTCGTTTTGCGGCAAATAACCGCATTTTATTTTTTTGTTTTGTTTTCCTTGCATTTTCCTGTTATGCTTTCTATGGTCAGCTTCCAAATTCCGGTACGGGCAAGGCTCCGGCTTATGGCGTTGTCGAAATCGTCCATATTATCGGGCGTAAATTTAAGGCATAAGGCTCTCAGCGCCGCGATTTTCTGCTTTTCGTCCGTAACCTCCGTAACATTACCGCTTACGACGGCGGACTCATAAGCCGTTGTGAATTTTCCCGGAATAACCTGCACTCCGGTAACACAGGCGAGAGAGGCGTAAGGGTTCACGCGCAGTATGTCGAGCTTTGTGCCTTCGGTCGCCGTGTGAAAAAAGATTTCGTTTTCGATTCTTACTACCGACAGGGGAACACAGTAAGGATGCCCGTCAGGTGTGACAAGCGAAATAACCCCGTAGTCGCATCTGTCAATGACATCCAGCGCAAAATTCCTGTCCCGTTCACGGTCCTTTCTTCTCATAAAAACACTCCTTTTGATTTATTATATCATTGTACCGGTATTTTTTAAAGGGAAAAAGTAAAATAAGATAAAAAATACTTGACTTTAACGTCCGCCTGCCGTATAATATCATAGTCGCCTAAATATGCTGCTATGGCTCAGATGGTAGAGCGCGTCCTTGGTAAGGACGAGGTCACCGGTTCAATTCCGGTTAGCAGCTCCAAACGAAAATCCGTTCACGAAAGTGGACGGATTTTTGTTTGTATTATTTACTATTCATTTTTCATCATTCATTATTCATTAAAAAGAACGGATTTTCAAATGAATAATGAATATTGAAGTCGCTTACGCTGATGAATAATGAATAATTTCGGTGTGGCTTCGCCACGGATTATATACAACGCTCCGCATTGATTTATTTCTGCTTTTATGCTATAATAAACCCAAGGCGGTGATTATATGAAAGCAGTTCGAATTATTTTATGGATTATAATTTGTATAATTTTCTTGTTAGGACTTTTATATTTATTTACAGGTTCGTTGGAATGGTTTCCTACGCCCGAACAACAAGAAAAAGCTCATATAACTGCTATTATTATGATGGTAATACCTGCTATCAGCGGTATTTTATTGTTCTTAACAAGGAAAAAATAAATATCCTCAGTTTTCAGGCACATTTCATTCGTGTCATTAAGTTTAAAACACCCAAGCGAAAATCCGTTCACGAAAGTGGACGGATTTTTGTTTGTATTAGTGCCTTTAGGCTGGTTTGCTCAAAGAGCAAACCAAACAACCACCCGCTATGCGGGTGTGCGTAAAAAGTTATACAAAAAAATTCCCCTAAGTAGTACAATAAGGTTGTTCAAGTCTTAGAGTACTGTGAAAGGAGAATTTTAATGGCTAAGAGCACAAATAGTTTATCACATACAAAATGGTTATGCAAGTATCATATAGTAATTGTTCCAAAATACCGAAGAAAAATAATATATAATCAATACCGAAAAGATTTGCAAGAAATAATTAGAACACTCTGCAAATACAAAGGCGTGGAAATAATAGAAGGACATATGATGCCAGACCATGTACATCTTTTGATAAGCATACCGCCTAAAACGAGCGTAGCAAGTTTCATGGGATACTTGAAAGGAAAAAGTGCGCTGATGATGTTCGACAAACACGCAAATTTAAAGTATAAATTTGGCAACCGACACTTTTGGGCAGAAGGATATTATGTTTCAACGGTAGGCTTAAATGAGAGCACAATAAAGAAATATATACAAGACCAAGAGAAAGCAGATATTACTTTAGACAAGTTAAGCGTAAAAGAATACGCAGACCCATTTAGTTAACCCCTTTAGGGGTAGCCAAAGAGGCAAAGACTCTAAGGCTTGAACAAAGAGAAAGCCCGCGCCTTGAGACGCGGGTCGGCATTATGGGCTTTTAGCCCTTGTGCAAACCACCCGTTTGACGGGTGGTTATGATTTTTAATATACGGGATATCGGGTCTGAACCGTGCCTTTACCTTCAGCGCTTTATTTGAGCGGAAAAATTATTCAGTCCTTATTGTAATAGTGTTGATAACCGGCTGATCCTCCGCCGCTATCGTTCCGTTTTCGTCGGTGGGATTTGCTGACTCGCATATTTCGTCAACTATATCCATACCCTCGGTAACATAACCGAAGGCGGCATATTTCCCGTCAAGGGATTCGGTATTGTCTTCATGGACTATAAAGAACTGTGAGCTTGCGCTGTTGTAATCGTTTGAACGCGCCATGGATATAGCGCCCCTTGTGTGTGAAAGGGTGTTATCATAGCCGTTTTCCGAAAATTCACCTACAATATTCCGGTCGGAGCCACCGGTTCCGTCGCCATTCGGGTCGCCTCCCTGCATCATAAAGCCTTCGATTATGCGATGAAAGGTGAGCCCGTCATAAAATCCGTTTTGCGCCAGATTTACGAAATTCGCCACTGTTACCGGAGCGGCTTCCTGATCGAGCTTTACGGTGACAGTGCCGTAATCAGCTATATCTATATCGGCATAGTATGTGAGCGAATCGTCAAGGTCTATTACAGGCTCTGAAATTACCGACGAATCTGTCGTTTCGGAGCTGCTGTCAGACGAGCCGCTGTCAGTTAAAGTGGGTGATTTTTGTCCGCGTGCGGCGAGAAAAACAGTGAGCGCCGCCGCCGCGCATATTACAACGGCAGCCGCAGAAATAACCGCCGCTTTTCTCTTGCGCTTTTTTTCCGCCGGTGAGGCGATAGAGTCTATTATCTCTGAAACAAAGCCGTCCGCGTCCTGCGGAACGCCGGCTTCTTTTTCCGCGGAGTTTATTTCCTCAATGAAATCGCTGTAAGTCAAATCGATTCCGAGACGTTTCCCGATTATTCTGCTTATATTCTGTTCTTCGGCTTTTAAAGCCAGCGTAAGTGTTTTAATATCAAATTTAAGCATATCCGCCGTCTGTTCGGGAGAAAAGCCCGCCACGTTGCGTAGCACAAAAATATATCTGTGAAGCACCGGAAGGCTTTTAATCGCGGCGACGGAAGTCTTTTCACCGCTGTCCGGTAAAGCTGACTCGTCGGTAATTAAAAAATTCTGCTTCTGAGGCAGACGGAAAGAGCGCGGATCCTTTTTCAGCTGTCTTTTCCGGCAGTATTCGGCAGTTTTAACAGCAGCGGTACGCGAGAACTCTTCCTCGGAAGCGGCGGCTTCCGCACTGCGAAGCATATCCTTGAATACCTGCTTCAAAATCTCCTGCGCTTCGTTCTCCGAGCCGGTAAGCAGCAGGGAAATGTAATAGACCTTCTGCTTGTTGTTCCGGTACAAAAGCTCAAGTGCTTTCCGGTTGCCTTTTGCTGCCTGATGTGTAATATCGCTCATCTTTTCCGCCTTTCCTTTGCGCCGGCTGCTTTTTGTGCTTTGCAAGCACAAAAAATATTACCGGCACAAAAATAAAAAGTTTTTTTTCGTTGATTCGATTATAATTGCAGAATTTTGTGTGAAATAAAAATTTTTGTTAACATTTTATACGGAAATGTGTTTTTAGAGCGTAAAAAACAGCCGCCTTTAAGACGACTGTTTTGGTAAAATATTTTTTTGCTGTTTAAAGCAGGTTGTCACGCTTTTATCTCGTATCCACCGACCGGACGGACATTAAGCACACAGCAGCTATCTTTCCCGAAAACTTTTTCAATCATTTTCTTGTAAGCGGGCAGAGCCTCTGTCGGGATATAGCACTGTATTGTTCCGGCAAATCCGCCGCCGTGAACGCGGCAGGCACCCTTATCTGCGAGGAAACGCTTTGTAAGGGCAATCGCAAGGGGAAGTCCCTGCTCGGATACCGCGGAAGTGGAATAAAGATTCTGGAGATAATCATATGAGGAATCGCCAGAGGCGTTGACCTGCTTTAAAAATTCCTCGAAATCACCCGAAATCAGAGCCGCTTTCTGCTTTTCAACACGTATCTGCTCGTTGAAGAAATGGAAAGCTCTCAGCACGGCGCGGTCGCCGCATTTTTTACGCAAATCCGCAATACTGCCGTAAAACGCGGCTTCATCGGCGTCACGAAGGAAATCCACTCCGAGAGCATTGCTGATCTTCCTGCATTCCACCGTGATATCGGCGTAATCCTGAGTAAGGTCGGAATGGTTTCCGCCTGTATCCACAACGCAGAGGGTATAGCCGAACGAGTGAATATCAAGCTCTATTTTTTCGGTTATCGGGTTCGACGGGTCGCTGAAATCGGCATATGTGAAGCCGCCCATGGAGCTTGCCATCTGGTCAAGCAGACCGCAGGGCTTGCCGAAGTACTCGCGTTCGGCGTACTGACCTATTTTCGCGACGGTTATGGCGTCCGCTTTGTTGTCGAACATCATACCGTTTATAATTGTTCCCACAAGCACCTCGAACGCCGCGGAGGAAGAAAGACCCGAGCCCTTCATTACGTTTGAGGTGGTATAGGCGTTAAAGCCTGAAAGCTCACAGCCCATTTCTTTGAAGCGGCTGCATACGCCTCTTATAAGCGCCGCGGCGCGTCCGTTTTCCGAAGCCTTCGCCTCAAGGTCGCTTACGTCGATCGTGTCCATATCAAAGCCTTCGGATTTGATGCGTATTTTGCCGTCCTTGTTGGGCGCGGCGACTGCTATAACATCAAGGTTCACGCTGCCCGCGAACACGCAGCCGTGCTGGTGATCGGTGTGGTTTCCGCCTATTTCGGTTCTGCCCGGAGCGGTAAAGAGCCTTATATCTTCGGTTTCCGGAAAAAGCGACTGGAAGCTCTCGCAGGCCGCGGAATAACGGCTGCGCGCGTTTCCCGCCTCACCGTAGAGCATATTGAAATCGGAGTCGTATTTTCCGCTTAGGATATTGCTTTTTATCTCGGTAATATTCATGATATACCTCCGGTAAAATTATTTTGAAATTATAGCGAGCGTATCTCTGGCGATAGCAAGCTCCTCGTTGGTGGGGATTACATAGACGTTTACCTTGCTGTCGTCGGTTGAGATTTTTATTTCCTTGCCGCGAATAGCATTCTTTTCGTCATCTATTTTAAGACCCATAAAGCTCAGGTTGTCGCATACGTATTTGCGCAGGTCAGGGTCGTTTTCGCCGATACCGCCGGTAAATGCTATCGCGTCAACACCGTTCATGGCGGCGATGTAAGAGCCTACGAACTTCAGTATCTCATAGCGCTGCATATCAACCGCAAGCTGTGCGCGCTCGTTGCCGGCGGCAGCGGCGGCGGTAATGTCGCGGTTATCGTTGGATATGCCGGAAATTCCGAGCATGCCGGATTCCTTGTTGCAGATACGGTTGACATCGGCCGGTGAGAGATTTTCCTTTTCGGCTATATAGGTCAGCGCCGAGGGGTCAAGTGTGCCGGTGCGTGTTCCCATCATAAAGCCGTCGAGCGGGGTGAAGCCCATGGAGGTATCAACGCATACGCCGCCCTGTATCGCAGTGATGGAACAGCCGTTTCCGAGGTGGCAGGTGATTATCTTTATATCTTTTTTCGGCTTGCCCTCTATCGCGGCGACCCTGTCGCTTACAAAGCGGTGCGAGGTGCCGTGCGCGCCGTACTTGCGGACGCCGTATTTCTCATAGTATTCATAAGGCAGGGGATACATATAGGCCTTCGGGGGCATTGTCTGGTGGAATGAAGTGTCGAAAACGGCAACCTGCGGGATTTTATCCCCGAACGTCTTTATGCAGGCGCGTATAGCGAGAACGTGCGCCGGATTGTGAAGCGGCGCGAGCGCGCCGAGCTGCTCGATTTTGTCAAGCACGTCGGGAGTGATAAGGCAGGATTCCGGAAAAATGCTTCCGCCCTGCACTATTCTGTGGCCGATAGCCGAAATCTCGTCAAACGAGTCGATAACCTTTGCCTCGCTTTTGGTCAGCGCGTAAACAACAGCCTCAAAAGCCTCGCTGTGAGTCGGCATGGGGGTTTCGGCGGAATAAGTCCGTCCGTCAGCCGCCTTGTGTGAAATTGCGCCGCTTACGCCTATCCTTTCACAAAGTCCCTTTGCGAGCACCTGCTCATTATCCATATCAATGAGCTGATATTTGAGCGAAGAGCTGCCCGCGTTTACAACAAAAATCTTCATTTCCTACATCCTCCGTAAAAAAATCAGGGTAATATAAAAACTTCTTGAAAAGTATTCCTTAACTAATATATAATACTTTATATAAGCGCTTTTTTCAAGTTTTTTTTGAAATGATGTGAGATTTTGTCAGCGGTAGGTATAATAGCGGAATTCAATCCTCTGCACACCGGTCATATTTATCTGATAAGGGAGGCTAAAAAGCACGGCGCAGCGGTTATCGCGATGAGCGGAAATTTCGTTCAGCGGGGAGACGTCGCCATAGCGGACAAGCGCATAAGGGCAAAGGCGGCGCTTATGTGCGGGGCCGACCTTGTGCTTGAGCTGCCGGTAAGCTATTCGCTTTCAACGGCGCAGAACTTCGCGCTCGGCGGAGTGTCGGTGCTTAAAGCGGCAGGCTGTGACAGTCTTATGTTCGGAAGCGAGTGCGGCGACATAAAGCGTCTGGCGGAAGCCTGCGAAGCGCTTGAAAGCGCAGAGTTTTCAAGTACGGTCTCAAGGCTGCTCGCCACCGGAATCACCTTTGCCGCGGCAAGGGAAAAGGCGGCGGAAGGCGCAGGCGTAGAAAAAGGACTTTTTGCGGGCGCCAATAACAATCTGGCGGCGGAGTATATGCTGGCGGCGAAAAGGATAAACGCAGGCTTTGAATTTTTGACCGTTGAGCGAAAGGGAGCGGCACACGATTCGTCTGACGCGGCGGACGGATACGCCTCGGCGTCCCTTTTAAGGCAGAAGCTGCTTGCGGGCGACCGTGATTTCTGCCGTTCCTATATGCCGGACAGCGTTCTTGAGCTTTTTGAAAGCGGCAGTATAGCTGATATAAGACGAATTGAGAGAGCGGTGCTCGCCGTTCTGCGCACAAAAAGCATTGATGGCCTTAAAACCCTGCCGGATTTAAGCGAGGGAATAGAAAATAAGCTGTTTTCGTCAATAAGGGTTGCAACCGGGCTTGAGGAACTGTATAATACAGTTAAGGTAAAGCGCTATACCCACGCGAGGATAAGACGGCTTGTACTGAACGCCTTTCTGGGCATTGACAGCAGGTTTTTCATGAAGCCGGCGCCTTATGTCAGGGTTCTCGGTTTTAATAAGACCGGAGAAGAGCTGTTAAGAAAAAAAGCGCCGCTGTCGCCTGTTCCGGTAATCACGAGGGCGGCCGATACGGCGAAGCTCTCTGCGGACGCGAAGCGGCTTTTTGAAGCCGAATGCCGCGCTTCTGACCTTTTCGCGCTCGCTCTGCCCGAAATCAGACCCTGCGGGGCTGAATATACCGAAAAAATAATAAAAACGGAGTGTTGAACAATGGTAAGCATCAGGGAAATCGATTCTTTCAAGAACTACGGGAAATGTCTCTGCGTTTCAAACGGGACTATTGAGGCATATGTTACGGTCGATATAGGACCGAGGATAATCCGCTTCGGATATGTCGGCGGACAGAATATAATGTGCAGCAACCGTGACGCGTTCCCGCCAAAAGACGATAAGGAATTTACCGATTATTTCGGCGAGGGCAAGAAATGGGAAAACCTTGCCGGACACAGAATTTGGGTATCTCCCGAGGCTTATCCGGACACATATTATCCCGACCTTGAGCCGGTAGACTATGAGATAACCGAATACGGCGCGGTATTCACGCCGGGCGTGGAGAAGGAAAACGGCGTCGCGAAGACACTTGAGATTAAAATGGACCCCGATGACGCCAATATGCAGGTCATAATGAAGGTAAAGAACATATCGGATAAGGCTAAAAAGTTTTCGGTGTGGGGACTTTCGGTTTCCGAAAAGGGCGGCTGCCTCATAATTCCGATGAACACAAAGGATACGGGACTGCTTTCCAACCGCATAATATCCGTATGGCCTTATACCGATATGAGCAGCGACAGGATTTACTGGGGCAGAAAATATGTCACCTTAAGGCAGGACGGAAATGCCGCGGAGCCGATAAAGCTCGGCTTTGACCTTGACTGCGGCACGGTTTACTACTGTCTTAACGACGATATTTTCTGCAAGAGATTTGATACGAAGCACCCATATGCCGAGTATCCGGACGGCGGCTGTTCGTTTGAAACCTATACCAATGAGAATATGATTGAGGTCGAGTCTTTAAGCGAGCTAAAATCCGTTCAGCCGGGCGAGGTTTCCGAGCTTACGGAAAGCTGGTCGCTTTGCAAGAGACCCTGTGATATTGATTTCAGAAACGACAGCTCGATAGAGAATATGCTTTCAAAGCTATGAATAAAGATTAAAAAACGGGTGCCTGTTTTGTCAGGCACCCGTTTGAGAGTGTCGAAAAAGTCGACACTCTCTTGGACGGGAATGCCGTTCGCTCGAAAATCAAAGATTTTCGGACTGCACTCTATCCCCGCCAATACCACCCCTGTACCCTTGAAAAGCCGCTTGACAAGCGGCTTTTCGCTTACAAGGAGTTTTTCCGACGCACCTGTCGCCGGAAAAACAAAATGCGGCTTTCCGCCGCAGAAAAATAAAATTTGAGGTTTATCGACAGACTGAAGCGCCGTTCCTGCGTTAAAGCAGGAACGGCGCTTTTTGTTGAAAGAATCTGAAGCGGCTTTATATGCCGCAAAAGCAATCAAACATACCGGCTTTGCTTTACAGAGGCTATACGGTGTAATACAGGTAAAGCCGGAGAAAAAAGATTGGAAGTAAAAAGCGTGAATTTCAGCGGAAAACAGGCTTTCCCTGAAGCTCGGTTTTGATTTTCAGCGGTGTTACGCCGGTGTATTTTTTATATATTTTTGAAAAGGCGAACTGGTCTGTATATCCCACCATATTCGCGGTCTGCTGAACGGAAAAGCCTTTTTTAAGCAATTCAGTCGCCTTTGTTATCCGCGTCCTCACAAGATATTCCTGAACGGAAAAACCGATCTGCTCTTTGAAAATGCGGGAAAGATAACGCCTGTTGAGATTAAATGATTTCGCAAGCTCTTCAACCGAAATACTGCCCATATAGTTGTAGTCAATAAAATTACGTACCCTTTGGGTGTATTTTGAAACGGTTTCATTCTGAAACAAATCTATATAAAGCTGAAACAGCTTGCTTGTAAGATACTCTTCCTGAAAGGAATTCATATTCTTTACGGCGAGCATATCCATAAAAAGGCCTGAACCGTAATCCATTACGGGCGGAAGCTCCTCAAACCTTGGCGCAAGCTCTCCGACAAAACCGAGCCAGATGTATGTCCACGGGTTGGTGTCAGACGCCTTGTAGCTGCAGAACTGACCTTTTTTAATTATGAAAATCTGTCTTGCCTTAACCGGATATGTGTTTTCACCTATGTAGAGCTCGCCCTCGCCGTCGGCGACATAGTGTATCAGGTAATAGTCCCTGATGGTAATGTACTGGTATCCGGGAGAACACGTTTCACATCCGAACATAACAGGATTAAAGTCACGGAGCTGCTTATTGTCCATAATTATGTTATATTTTTCCATTCAAACACCTCTTTTGATTAGTTACATTATAACATATAATAGTGACATTATTCAATGGGAAAAATAACGGCGAAATAGTATAATGTATTTGATGATATTCTACAAAACAAATATGGCAGGTGCGATATTTTTAGCAAATAAAACAATTTTAGGGGTTATTATGTATTACGGAGAAAGAAAAAAAGGCTGCAGGTTCATAGAAGTTGTTTTTCACGGCTGCAGGAGCCTGATAATTGAAAATTCCGCCATGCGCATGATGATTCTTCTCGATAAGGGAATGAACATTGTTTCATACGTACTGAAGCAGACTGATACCGAGTTTATATGGACAAATCCCATGGGGCTTTCCTGCATTGAAAAAAACAGGCTCTCTAAAATGGATAAATATTCCGAGAGCGACAATTATGTAGGCGGCTTTTTTGAGATAATGCCGAATGTAGGAGGAAGCTGCAAATTTGAGTCGATGCATTTCTGCGATAATTCTGAAACGGCATACCTGCCATGGGATTATCAGGTTGTCGAGGATACCGAAGAAAAAATGGTATTTCAGTTTTGCACCAAGCTTTCAAAATATCCTTTTTACATAAAAAAGACAATGACTATAAAAGACGGGACCCCTGAAGTTGAGTTTGAGGAAAGTGTTAAAAATCTGGGAAGTATACCGCTTAAATACCAGTGGGCGCTGCACCCGAATATCGGCGGCACGTTTCTTTCCGAGCGGTGTGTTATAGAAACGCCGTTTTCGGACAGCCTGCCTGTTCCGTGCGAGGGTGCGATGAAGCAGTCACTGCGTATATATGACTGCGCGGGTGACGGTGTCGCTTGCGTGAGAGACACGGTCAGCAAAACAGGCTTCGCGCTTTCGTGGGACGTGTCCGTTTTCAGCCATTGCGGAATATGGATAAATTCCGGATACTCAAACGGGCATCACCGGCACGGCGGAGCGTATGTGGTTTCGGTTCTTCCGATAAACAGTGGCTGTTTTGGGATAGACGAAGCGGTCAGGTCCGATGACTGCGATGTTTTGGGCGGCGGGGAATCGCATAGCTGCAGTTACAGGTTCTCTGCATTCCGCGGGGAATCTCCTTACGGTGCGTAAGAGAAGGAATAAAATTCGGGGTAACAGAATGGATATATACGGTAAGCTCATTTATAAAAGTGAAAATCCAATAAAAACATGGACTGGAAATAACCGGTGGTACGCCGCAATCGATGAGTCGAAGGGGAGCTTTGATTTCTGCGCGGCGCCCGTCTCAAGAGAGGACGGGGACAGCACTAAAGCCGGTAAAATTTTGAATAAGACCTTTTTCAGACTTGTTTCATCAGAACCGGACGCGTTTATATATTATCCTGACGGTGTAAAAAACAGTAGGATACAGATAGATTTTCCGTTCGGAAGCTACGGCGCGATAATAAATTCGTATGCTTCGGCTGAAATAATTTCGGAAAACGGAAAAATAAAGAACCGCAAAACCGCTGACGGGAGACAGAATGTCACGGTAAGCGACGGGGTTTACACAC